>NZ_CAMXVC010000017.1 GCF_947252345.1 uncultured Finegoldia sp. | reverse complement strand
CACACATTCATTCATCATATAAATATTTCTAGTAAAAATGGCACTAGAATTTAACATATCCACAATTTCATCCGGATATTTTTTCTTATCCAATTCCAAAGGAAATATTTTATAATATTGTTCTATGTAAAATTCAATCTGATTTTCCATTTGAGAAAAGAATAATTTCATATATGCCTTTGTTTTGTAAAAAGAATGTCTAACAAAACATCTCCACACGGCATACAATCTTTCCAAAGAATTGTCTGTCCCGCTTATCGCACTCGGAATTTCTTCAATATAATCTTGTAGGACATCCATTATCGAAAATATAATCAAGTGGTCCAAATTCTCAAAGTAATTATAAATAGTTGCACTGTTCATCATACTGCAATTCGCAACTTTTCTTATAGTCACATTTTCGATTCCTTCTTCTCTTATTATTTTTTTCGTGCAATTCATAAAACCAACTATCATATTTTTCCTATGCTTAGTTAGTTTTTTGTTTTCAAGCTGCATTAAACTACCTCCCAAATGGTTGATTACATTGATTATATCACCTATTTGACTTTTTTTAAACGATTAAATAAAAAAGTCTGCCATATGACAGACTTTAAAGTTAAAATTCATATTTTATAATTTTTCCGATTTAAATTCTTTTATTATTGCAACGCAAATCAAAAGCATTATAAAAATAAATGGAAATGCTGCTGCTACTGATGCTGTTTGTAATGCTTTAAGTCCACCTGAAAGCAAAAGTGCGTAAGCTATTACAGCTTGCAATACTCCCCATACCAATTTTTTGCTTTTATCCGGATTCAAATCACCACCTTGACTTAACATACTCAAAACAAAAGTAGCAGAGTTTGCCGATGTGATGAAGAATGTACACAACAACACAACAGTTATAATCGAAAGCACTGTTCCCAATGGATATTCAAAAAACACTTTGAATAATGCCAATTCAGAATTTGCTGCCAACGCTTTTACTTTATCAAATGGCATTTTTTGTGCAAAATTCAATCCTAATGGCCCAAAAACTGAAAACCAAACTATGGATGCAAATGCCGGTGCAACTGAAACTCCAAGTATAAATTCACGAACAGTTCTACCCTTTGAAATTCTCGCAATGAACGTTCCAACAAATGGCGCCCAAGCTAGCCACCAAGCCCAATAGAATATTCTCCAACCTAATAGCCAATTGTTTTTTCCAAATGGATTAATAGCAAGAGAATCTGAAAAGAAATTATTCAGATAAGCTCCCATTCCGCTTGTTAATGAATTTAGCATAAGAAGCTTTGGCCCAACGATGAATGACAATCCCAATACTGTCGCAGCTAAAATTAAATTAATATTTGAAATCAAATTTATTCCCTTATCAATTCCCGCAACAGCTGTCCAAATATATATCACTGCAATTATGATTACAATAATCAGCCAAGTGAATTTGTTGTTAGGAATATTAAACAAATGTGATAAACCTGAGTTTATTTGCAAAGTTCCCATTCCTAGAGAAGTCGCAACTCCTGCTATTGTCGCTATGACAGCAAATATATCAATAGTTTTACCGATAGGCCCATTGACTTTTTCTTCTCCAATTAAAGGAATAAATAGTGTAGATATCAAACCGGGTTTGTTTTTTCTAAATTGGAAGTAAGCCAGACCAAGTCCTATTATCGAATAATTCGCCCAAGGATGGATTCCCCAGTGCATAAATGATGCTCGCATTGCAAAATTTGCTGCTTCAGAGCTTCCTGCCTTTAAAGTTTCAATCGGTGCTACAAAGTGTGCTAATGGTTCTGCCACTCCGTAGAATACAAGACCTATTCCCATTCCCGCACCAAAAAGCATTCCAAACCAAGAAAGTGTAGAATATTCAGGTTTTGAATCGTCAGCTCCTAATTTAATGTTTCCATATTTCGAAAAAGCGACAATAAGTGCAAATACTACGAAAATAAGCATTGCTAGTAAGTACAGCCAACCCATATTGACAGTTACAACGCTCATTAAAGCGTTTGCACAATTCTCAAAACTTTTTGAACCAACTATTCCCCACACGGCTATTATCAAACTTATCAATATAGATATCATATAAACTGGATTTATTTTTTTATTTTTCATATCAATTCTCCATTTTTATAGGAGGGGGAAATTAATCCCCCTTCATTTCTTAAACCGTATAAACTTTTGGTTCTTCTATTTTTTCTGTCAAAGCATTTAATGCTACTTCTACTCTGTGATGTCTCAAATTCCATTGAACATCTTTACCTGTAGCTGGGTCTCCTAGTGGATAAGGAATTGAAATTGTTGGTACAATTTTATTAACACCAACTGATTGAGCTACTGGAACCAAGTTACACATTTGAACGATTGGAATACCAGCCTTTTCAATCACATTTACCATCGCTGCACCGCAGCGAGTACATGTACCTCAGGTACTAGTCATTATAACCCCGTCAACATTGGCTTCTTGCAATTCTTTTAGAATTTCCGATGACATTCTCTCAGCTTCAGCTTGTGTAGTTCCAGTTCCAACTGTCGAGTAAAAATATTTGTGAAGTTCTCCGAAAACTTTACCTTCCATATCTCTCAAAACATCTATTGGCATAATAACATTTGGGTCAGCGTTTGCTGCTGCTGGGTCAAATCCTGCGTGAATCGTTTTAAATTCTCCTGATTTTAATCTATCCATTCCAGTTACATCGTATTTTCCCCATCTAGTAGCGGATGCAGATTGGATTCTATCTGGGTTATCTACAGGAACAATACCACCAGTTGTCATCAAAGCTATTTTCGCATGCTTCAAATCTTTGATAGGTTCTGCTGGTTCTATTACTTCTTTAACAGGAATTGGAAGCTCAGTTACAAATTCTTCTCCGTTTAATTTTTTGATTAGCATCTCAACTCCTCTTTGAGCTGCTGGTTTCATTTCTGGGTTGAAGTACTGATTTCTTATTCCACGAGAGAAATATCCTTCCTCAGCTGCAGAACCTAACTCTTGTCCATTTAAAAATTTATTTGCATAATTCGAGATAGCTTTTACATCTTTTCTCATATCCCTAGCAGACTTGCCACCTTCAAAAATAACCATATCTTTTCTGTACATTTCAACACCAGGATTTTCAGGATGCATTGATGTAATAACTTCTACACCAAATTTTTCCTTGACAGCCTTGCAAATTCTTCCACAGGCAACACCATAACGACCAGCTTGGAATGCAGGACCCGCTAAGAACAAATCAAATTCCAATCCTTCTAAAAATCCCAAAATTTCTTTTGTTGCTTCTTCTGGATTTGAACCAATGTAATTATCTCCGCAGATAATTGTATGTGTGATTTCGCAATCCAATTCTTTGTCGAACTCTTTTGCAGGACCGACTAATTCTTTTTTAATTTCTGGTTTATAATCAGCTTTGTCTTCTCCACCGATTCCTGCAAAAAACTGATTAATGTATAAAATAGCTTTTTTCATAGCTTCACTCCTAATATTCCTTCATAGTCTTTCTTGACCAACCCGCTATTTGATCTCCGCAGAACATAGCATTGTTTTCCATAATCACTGAACCATCTTCTTTTACAGAAGAACCTAAGATTTCATCTCCTGCCCATCCACCAGACAATCCATCTCTTGCCAATGCTTCTAATTCTCCAATTACCTTCTTCATTGGTTTTAATCTAATCAATTGAGAAACATTTCCTGTAGATACTAAAGCGTCAGTTTTTTCGTTCATAACTACCAATGGTTGAGACTTTCCGTCACGACCTGTGCATTCATTGCTTATTCCTACAACTTTTACTCCTACATCTTCTAACGCACAAATACATCTCACATAATCTGCATCTGGATTTCCGTAACCTTCTTCAGTTACAATCGCACCATCTGCTCCCAATGATTTTGCCATATTTGATACAAAAATCGCTGCTCTTTCTTTTTGTTCTAGTGAAACGTTCAAGTTTGACATTATAACTCCCAAGAAATTAATGGATTTCCCATGCTCTTTGAATAATTCTTTTATTATAGGGAAATTTTGCAAGTCATATGTTGACCATTTTGAAGAACATGGCATAAAACTTCCACCTATAATACAACCATCCAAAACTTCTGTCGGACTCATAAACGTTGGAAGATATTTATTCATATCCCATCCGTAGATCAAATCATTATATCCCAATTCTTCCATTTGAGATTGTGGTTGCATAACCAATACTACAGATTGAAGCTTGTTTACATCATCACTTCTTTTTGTTACTGGCGTAAATTCATATTCTTCTATTTCCTCTGGTTGCTTGTCGATAACAGTTTCTCCTAAATATTCTGCAAACAAGTGACAAGCCCATCTTATTGCGTGATTTTTCTTTTGTTGTTCATGTCTTTCAAATTCTTCATCAGTATCGATTACTAAGCAAACGTTAATCAACTGTGAATAATAAGAATAATCTGCTCCCTCTCCTGACATATCCAATAGGCCATCTCCGAAGCTTCCCCAATGCATTCCAACGCCCAATACACTTACGCCTTTTAAAGCATGAACTCTACCTTCACCAGTAGGAACTAATTCCCCTGTAATTGAAGGAAAAACAGCTCTTTTATCTGGTCTAATTCTCGGCTCAACAGCTTCTTTTATTGGAACGATTCTAACTTCATCGCCCGGTTTTGCAATCTCTATGTCACATTCAGTAATATGTGAATCTTTTTTTATAAAATCGATTGCTTCTTGTTTGTTAATCGTAAGAATATTATTTTCGAATTTTGTTTTGTCACCGAAAACGACATCCTTAACATTGAAATTACCAATTTCAAATTTCATATTCTAACCACCTTTTAATTATTCTCATCTGTGCACTGATTTTTCAAGATTTTTATCTTGTTGAATACATTATAATACTAATCACGATTATTTGCAATATTTTTTTAACATTTATAATCGTGTTTATTTTTAGCTAAATTCTCCACGCAATAAAAAATCAACCACCTAAGTGATTGATTTTTGGATTTATTTGTATTTTTGTTGTTGTTTTTTTATTAATTCCAAATCTTCGAAGTAATTTATTCCCATTGCGGCTTTTACTTTTTTCAGAGTTTCTGCTGCGACTTTTCTCGCATCTTCGGAGCCTTTTAATAGCATTTCAAATATTTCTGGAATGTTTTGTTCATAGTGTTGTCGTCTTTGTCTTATTGGCGATAATTCTTTTTGCAAGATATTGTTCAAGAATTTTTTGATTTTCACATCGCCGAGTCCACCACGTCTGTAGTGTTCTTTTAACTCGTCCAAATTTTTATATTCTGGAAGAAATTCCGAGAAGTCATCATCTGTGCAGAAGGCATCCAAGTATGTGAAGACTGTGTTTCCTTCAACCTTTCCAGGATCTGATATTTGAATGTGATTAGGGTCTGTGAACATACTCATTACTTTTGATTTGACATCTTTTTCAGAATCTGACAAATAAATACAGTTACCCAACGATTTGCTCATTTTCGCTTTGCCGTCAAGTCCTGGAAGTCTGGAGCAGATTTTGTTGTCGGGAATTACAGCTTTTGGTTCAACCAAAACTTCTGAATAGTAGTTGTTGAACGTGCGCACGATTTCACGAGTTTGTTCCAACATCGGAAGCTGGTCTTCTCCAACTGGAACGATGTTTGCGTTGAATAGCGTGATGTCCGCCGCTTGGCTGATTGGATACGTCAAGAATCCGACAGGAAGGCTCGCACCAAATTCTTTTTGTTTAATTTCTGCTTTTACTGTTGGATTTCTTTCGAGTCTCGAAAGTGTAACCAAGTTCATATAGTAAAACATCAATTCTGTTAGTTGTTCAACGTGTGATTGCACGAAAATCGTAACTTTATTAGGGTCAATTCCGCAACTTAAATAATCTAGTGCGACCTCAATTATATTGTCACGCACTTTGTCTGGATTGTTGAAGTTGTCTGTCAATGCTTGTGCATCTGCAATCATGACATACATTTTGTCAAAATCGCCTTTGTTTTGCATAATAACTCTATTTTTTAACGAGCCAACATAGTGACCCAAGTGTAATTTCCCCGTAGGTCTGTCACCTGTAAGTATAATATTTCCCATTTTTACTCCTTTTTAAAGATATCTTTGTAATGCTTATTTGCCCTTTGCAATTTGCTAATTATTTTTGCTTTTCGTGGATAATTTATTTCTGAATTTAGCACTTGTTCGACTGGCACGACGACATAATGTGTAGTCACGCTGTCTGTGTACTTGTCAATGTAATATGGCTTGTTTTCGAAACTCTTTACAGTTGTCTTGTCGCCAATTTTCTCGATTTTAATGTCCGAGTACACTCCGATTTCTACTCCGTAATATTGTCCGTACGATTCCCTCTGGTCTGCGACAAAGTTTCCCAAAGAGTACACGCAGTAGGATTTTTTGCCGTTGTTTTCAATCACATCGGATTTTTGTATTGTGTGTGGATGTGAGCCAATCACCAAGTCCACTCCCATGTCTGCAAGTTTCTTGAATGTATTTTTTTGATAAGAGTTGGGATAATCAGAATATTCCTCGCCCCAGTGCATATAACACATTATCACGTCAGCGTGATTTTTCTTCAAATAATCGACGTCTTTTTGGATTTTTTCCATATCAATCAAATTCACAGCATTGTTTCTTACCGAACTGAGCATATACTTTTCTAAGCCGTTTAGCATCTCAGTGTACGAGAAAAATCCAACTTTGATTCCCTTTACATCTATTATGATAGGCGGATTTGTAGGCTCATTTTTCTTGAAAGTTCCAGTTCTCTTCAAACCGTACTTTTCGATTGTGTCAATTGTGTGGTCAATTCCCTTCGACCTTTTGTCGTATGCGTGATTGTTCGCAGTGCTAACAACATCAAATCCCGTGTTTTTTAACGCTTTTATTACATTTTCGTGCGTCGCAAACTCAGGATAACCGCTCATATCCGAATCGTCCTTTGCAATAGTCGTCTCCAAATTGACGATAGATAAATCGCTTTTTTGCACAATGTCTTTAATAGCCGCAAAAGAATCCGTAAAATCATAATTTGTAGCCTTTGCTTGGCGAATTTGCGTGATGTGATTCATATAATCGCCCCAGCAAGTTATCGTTATTTCCCTTTTGTCTTGTGGTTTGTTTTCTTTCTTTTCGTGTTTATTTTTTTGGATTGGTTTTGTTTTTTTCTCGGAAACTCTGTCTTTTTGTGAGATTTTGTGTGAATTTTGGGATTCACCAACGCTCGTTGGCAAATGAAAAAACCTTACCCCCAGAATCGCCAAGATGACCACAATTAAAAAAGAAAACGCAACAGTTATTTTCTTATTCATAACTCCCTCACTTATGATATGGTAAATTATTAATTATTCTGAAACTTCGATAAATTTGTTCCAACAAAATCAGTCTCATTAGTTGATGTGGAAATGTAAATTTGGAAAAAGAAAGCGCATAATCGCTCCTATCGAGCACACTTTTTCCCAGTCCCAACGATCCACCGATTACGAAACAAATATTGGAATGACCTTGAATAGTTAAGTTTTCAATCTTTGCGGCCAATTTCTCGCTAGTAAGTTGCTTTCCCAAAATTTCCAAAGTAATCACATAATGATTATCCTTGATTTTGGAGATGATTTTCTCCGCTTCCTTGTCCTTCACAATCTCCCTTTCGCTGTCGGACAAATTCTCTGCAGCACTCAAATCATCAACCTCGATGATATTGAGCTTGCAGTGAGCAGATAATCTCTTCGAAAATTCTGCAATACCAAGTTTTATGTATTTTTCCTTAACCTTACCCACCGAAATTACGTCGATATTCAAAATAATCACAACCTTTTTACTTAATAAGTATATCATATATTGATTGGGAGTTTGAAATAATAATTTTTACGCAAATAAAAATAAAGGACTATCAAAAATAGTCCTTTAAAAAAATTTATTTTATAGCTTCATTTTCAATAGCAACAGTCAAAATTTTTGAAAAATTCAAATTCAATCTGTTACCCAAATCATTCGCCCATTTTGGTATGGACAAAGTTTTCTTTACTAATTTAGTGTTTTCAAAATATTTTTCTACATCCACAAAAATCATCGAAATAAATGATTCATTATCAACGTATTCCAGATTAATTTCAGGATCATCTTTGAAAGGGTCATTTCCATCTAGCGACAAATCGTTAATATTACTAACTTTTGGCAAATCTATCCCTTCTTCGATATATCCTGAGACAGTAATTCCCAACCAATCACTGGCCATAAACATAGCATCCGAAATATCTTCACCTTGCGTTCCTGAATACTCAAAATCAGGAAAATTAATAAAATATCCGCCTTCTGGTTCTTTGTAAAACAATGCTGGATAACTTACTAACATAAAACACCTCCATTAGATATTGAAGTAGCGGGCTATAATAGCCCTGCTTGCTTCAATATTTGTCTTTCTGTTCCTTTTTTCAGTTCACCTTTAGGAACAGGAATTGATCGTACTCCTGGTTTTTTCATTTTGATATGTGAGCCTTTACCCTCACTTTTTACCTCAACGAATCCATGTTGTTTCAGAAGCTTGACCATTTCTTTTTGTGTCATCGGCATGTGCACTTTACCTCCTGACACTTTTATTATACGTATTAATACGTGATACGTCAATATATTTCTAATAATTTTTACGCAAATAAAAAACCCACAGATAAAAATCTGTGGGAATAATTTTGTAAATATTTCCCCTGGAGAACTAGTATATCATAAGCTTATTAATAATGATGGTGTGAACTTTAGTAAAAAATCATAAAAAAAACACTTGATGGTGTGAACCAAAAAGTGCTTTTCCATTGATATATAATTGTTTTCTATCTCTTACTGAATTGTGGAGATTTACGAGCTTTTTTAAGACCGTATTTCTTTCTTTCCTTCTTACGAGGGTCTCTTGTCAAGAATCCTGCTCTTTTTAATTCAGCTCTGTATTCTGGGTCAATTTCCAACAATGCACGAGCAATACCGTGTCTGATTGCTCCAGCTTGACCAGTGTATCCGCCACCTTTTACATTAACAGTAACATCATAGCTTTCAGTGTTGTTTGTTAATTCCAAAGCTTCTTTAGCGATAACTCTTAATGTATCGAAGTTAAAGTATTCACTTATATCTTTTTTGTTGATTGTGAATTTTCCACTTCCTGGTACTAAAGTAACTCTAGCAACAGAAGTTTTTCTTCTACCAGTTCCTTGATATCTATTATTAGCCATTTAATTACCTCCTACTTAATTTCCAAAACTTCAGGGTTTTGAGCGATATGATCGTGGTCATTTCCTCTGTAAACTCTTAATTTTTTAGCCATTTGACGTCCCAATGAGTTGTGAGGTAGCATACCAACGATGGCATGAGTTACAGCTCTTTCAGGATTTTTTTGCATTAAGTCTTTGTAGGTAATTGATTTAAGACCACCAGCATAACCAGTGTAATGTCTCAATTCTTTTTGTTCTAATTTTTTACCTGTTAATTTTACTTTTTCAGCGTTGATTACTATAACGTAATCTCCAACATCCGCATTAGGAGTAAACATTGGTTTGTTTTTTCCTCTTAAAATAGAAGCAACTTCAGTAGATAATCTACCCAATACAACATCTGTTGCGTCTACTACATACCATTTTCTTTGGATGTCATCTTTCTTAGGTATATAAGTTTTCATTCAATTCATCCTTTCCTTTATTTACAATATTTGGCTACTTGGACATCGCTGCCAAAAAGCGATTGTGTTCTCACCGGGAATTTAGACACGTCGCACACCCGGCCATCGGCGACTTTCTGTATTGTATAAAAGGAAATGACTCCTTTTACATACCAAAATATTATATACTCTCTTGATTCAATTGTCAACTATTTTATCGCAAAACACAGCCACACACACTCATCGCTCGTGCTTTTGACTTCGTGAACGATATTTTTTGGAATAAAATAAGTGTCCATCTCTTTAAGTCTCACATCTTTTCCTTCGACATTCAACATCGCCTCGCCTTTTATCACGACAACAAATTCGTCAAAATCCTGATTGTATGGCCCTGATGTTTCGTTTTTCGATTGAATCCTGACTATTTCAAATCTATTATTTCTCACGATTATATCCTTAATAATGTGATTCTCATCAAAATTCAAATCTTCAAGTAAATTCATAAAAATTCTCCTAGTATATCTCAATGATTTTCCCAAAACTCATCACAAAAATCTTCACGTCTACATCAATTCTCTCAATAATATCCATCGCATTTTCAATATCTTGTTTTGTGTCTGCCTTATTCAAAATCAAAAATTTTTTCGCATCGTATGAATTTTTGAACAGACCACGATTGGAGTTGATGATTTCTGCGTAGCTTTCTGTCGTCAAAGTCTTGGGATTGCCGATGATTTTTTCCATATATTCTTTCCTATGACAAAACCTCTCATCAAACGGCTTGTTCACGCTGTCAAGCCCCATCACACCGACACAATGCGTGATGCTTTTAGGATTGAGTGGCTCATCTTCTCGTGGAGCTTTGATGGGTCTTGTCTTCGCTCCATCCGTTTCCAAAATTATATTAGAAAACAAACCTTCACCAAAAATTTTGTCGAAAAATTCCGGTTCAAATCCGATTTCTTTTGTGTCCGTGTGTGATTGGGATGCGAAATATATTTTGCCATCATTGTGGCGTGATTTGTCAGTAGCTTCCCACAAAAAATCGAAGTTTTCTCTGGAAACTCTACCCATTTTCGTCGTCGTGCTTATCAAACAAGCCTTGTTTGACAATCTAAACTCGTCTTTCAATTTAAAAAGTGTCGACGTCTTTCCCCCAGCTCCTTGAATGGCTATCATATTTTTATCATTCAAACTCATAAACTCCAACATAATATCACCATTTTTATTATCTCACAAATTTTTCAAATACAAAACCCAATTGAAAATCCGCATAAATGAATTATAATAAATATCTAATAACAATTATCAATTAAATGCAAAAGCTAAAGTACTTCGAATATCTTTTTGAAAGCAAAAAAGAAAGCCATATCAACGGCATAAACACTGAAAAAATCATAATAAGGACAATAAAAAAAGTATTGATAACACAATTATACAAGTGCATAGTATAAGTATAAGCTAAAAAACCATAATCCAGAGCCACCCGACAAATTCAAAAATAGTTAGGAGGTGGACTCATGGACAAGGTCAAAGATTTCATAAATAAATTATATTATAAAAATGGTTTAAAAAACAAGTGTAAAAAATTACAAAACATCAGAAACAAAGAGAAAAGAATAAAAAAAACTTGGTAATACATTTCTGCAATTGTATTACCAAGTTATAAGTTAAAGAAATGCATACACCCAACCACACATCACAAATACAATTAAAAAGGTAGTGAGTTGAATGCGTAAGCATAAAAAACAATAAAAAAACTAGCTTAAAACACGAGTTAAATATCAAATTAATAATTGCAGTTATTAACTTGATTATTGCTATTTTAAAGCTTGTTAGTAAATTGCTTGAGTTGGGACTATTATAGTCTTAGCTCGCCTTTAACTTATGTAAATAATACCATAAAGATTGTTAAAAAACAAGTGGATAAAAAATCAGACGCTCAACTACAGGCAGTTAAAAAAAAGCAAAAAGACTTGACAAACTAACTTTAAAACTATGTAATATAATTATAAATTAAAAAATGCAAAAAACAGTTCAAAAGATAAGAGAAATAATAATATAAAGGAAGGCATTTATGAAAATCGGATTTAGAACACCAAGCTTGAAAAAATCACTAAAAGCGAGAACGACTTCGAAATTGAAAAGAAAATTAAAATCAGCAATTGACCCAACATACGGCAAAAAAGGCATTGGCTGGTTTAAAAACCCAAAAAAAGCACTCTACAACAAGATTTATAACAAAACTACAAGAAGTATATTTGATATTTTCAAATAAAGTAAAACAGAGGTACAAATGAAAAGATATCTAAAATTGTTGGGCATATCATTTGCAATAGGAATAGCCTTGCTCATCACAAAGCTCATATTCAAAATCGACGACAAAGTGATGCTGCGCTATTATTGGATAATCGGCGGTATTGTCTTGGCAGTCATTCTAATAGTCAACACAATTTATTTTTTCTACAAAACAAATGAATTGAAACATTCAATGAAATTATTTGAAGAAATGAAATACAAGGATTTCGTCAATGAGTTAGAACCTAAAATTCCCAAAATCAAAAACAAACACATTAAAACAGTAATGAAAATGAATTTGGGAGCGGGATATTTGGAACTTAATGAGCCAAATAAAACATTGTCAACTTATGAAACAATTGCAACAGACCAGTTAAAAAACCAAGACCTTCAGCTTATATATTGGCTCAACACAATGATAGCTCACTTCAAATTGAACGAGCAAAATAAGTTTGATGAACTATTCGCAACACACGAAAAACTTCTACAACAATTTGAAAACAGTCCAAATTACGGCGAAAACATCAACCAATTGTATATAATGAAAAATATATTTGATGGTGATTTTGTATCAGCAAGGGCTAAATTAAACGAATTGAAATCCAAATCCACAAACCCGAGATTCAAAAAAGAATACAATAGATTAGAAAATATGATAAAACAACACGAAAAATAAAAAATGGATGCAACCTAAAAAATTAGGTTGCATCCATTTTTTGTTAAGCGATAATTCAATAATTTTTAATATCAGTGTTGATTAAGAATTTATGATAAAATATTTTTTATTTTTTCTGTCAATTTAAACTATTAAAATTAAGTTGTGTTTTTTTATGAAATAATTTTTAGATTTTATAGATAAGTTTTTGTTTTATATTGTATAAATATAGTTGCAAAAATATTGAGATTTATTATATAATAATAAAAATTTTCGCAAAAAAGGAGTATTATTATGAAGAAAAAAATTATTTCATTTTTTCTGGCTTTTTTGCTTGTTTTATCAGGGTTTTCCAGCCCTGTACATGCAGAAGCTAGTTTTCACAGAGATTTATCTAGTAAAGATATTTCTTCAAAAGGATATAATTCTAATGAAATTATTAGAGTTATTATTCAGGCAAAAGATAAGAAGGCAAAAAATTCTTTAAAAGGCTATGTTTCAAAATTACAGAAGGCTAGTTTGAAAAAGGATTTTGATGTTGTTTTTGATGGTTTTTCTGCTGATATCAAAGAATCAGACTATTACAAACTTCGTCTTGATAATAGAGTTAAAAACATTTCAAAATCTAAGGTTTTTTATCCTACAATGGCAAGCGCCAAAAAACTCGGTCAAATTTTTGAGGCACAGGAAAAATATAAGAACAGCGGCGAGGGAATGGTTATATCTGTTATCGATTCTGGTCTAGATCTTACTCACAAGGATTTTCAAAGACTAGATAATCCAAAAAAAGCTAAAATCAAAAATGTTATGCCTTATGGTGGTGAAAATCAAGACACATATTTTAATTTAAAAGTTCCTTATGGGTATAATTTCGCCGATAATAGTTACAGAGTTAAAGGTTATGCTTCTAACCACGGGATTCACGTTTCTGGTATCGCCGGTGCAAATGCAAGAGATAACGAGTTAGAATCTTTTGCTGGTATTGACGGTGTAGCTAGTCAAGCGCAAATTCTCGCTATGACTGTGTTTAGCAACAACTCCGAGCTTAAAGGTGCACAAGAAGATGATATTATTTCTGCGATTGAAAAAAGCATCGAAAAAGATGCCGACATTATCAATATGTCGTTGGGAACTGCTAGCGGTTTTTGCAATGACAATGACCCTACTGCAAAAGCTATCGAAAAGGCAAGACAAAAAGGAATTTTAGTAGTTGTCGCTGCCGGAAATGATACAGCGGCTTTTTCTAGCAAGCAATCAAATGGCGTGGAGAATTTTTTTGGAAGAAAAGATGTCGGTCTTGTAGGTTCTCCTTCTACATCAAAAGGAGCATTGTCTGTTGCCTCATTTGAGAACACTAATACTTTTGTAAAAAAATTCGAATTTAAAGATGGTGAAGAAAAAATCAACTTCAGTTACTCTTTGGATAATGGTGTTAACGATGGTAAACCTCATAAAATCGAAGATGCAGGACTTGGAAAGAAAGAAGATTTTACCGGCAAGGATTTTAAGGGCAAGTTGGCTTTGATAAAAAGAGGCAGCATAACATTTAGCGAAAAATCTAAAAACGCAAAAGATGCAGGAGCTATCGGTGCGATTATTTACAATACTGATGATGTTAGAACTGGATATTCTATTTCAGGCCTAGGAGATTTTCCTGTATTTAACATTTTAAATTCACACGGCGTGAAGCTTTTGGATGCTTTCAAGAAGAACAAAGATGTTGAGGTTTTGTTTAGCAACAAACAAGTACAAGATATAAATGCTAATAGTGGTAAAATGAGTAATTTCTCTTCATTAGGTACTACTTCAAACCTAGACTTCAAACCAGAGATAACTGGTGTTGGTGGAAGAATTTATTCTACAGACAACGACAATTCTTATGTAATGATGGATGGAACTTCAATGGCTGCTCCTTTTGTTTCGGGTTCTAGCGCTATTGTCTATTCACAAGTTAAAAAAGATGTCAAAAACGTAAATAATTTTGCAGATTTTACTAAAAAAACAATGATGAATACTGCAAAGATTTTGATGAACAATGATATAGATACCAAAATCCCATATACGGTTAGAAGACAGGGTTCGGGACTTGTCCAAGTAAAAGATGCGATAGAAAACAGAGTTATTTTGAGTTACGAAAACGAAAACGGCAGTGCTTGTGGAGAGCTAAGAAGTTTTATTGGTCAAAAAACATTTAAGATTAACTTAAAAAATTATTCTGATAATGACCTTTCATTTGATGTTGATGTCGACAGAGTTTACACTACAAAAACAGCTGATAATAACTTATTAGAAGAAGTTTCTCCAGCATCTATCACTGCGGATAAAAAAGAGATAAAAGTTCCAGCAAATTCTTCAACTAACCTTACAGTTACAATTGATGCTAGTAATGTGAACGATAATTTCGTTGAAGGATTTGTTAAATTCATTTCCAAGGATAAAAACCAACCTAACATTCATTTCCCATATATGGGATTTGCCGGGGATTGGAACGGTGAAAACATCTTAGACAACCTTGACACCGTTGAAAACAAAGATGCAATCACTTTCGGTGAAACTAAGTTGATTTCGATGATAAAAGACCCTAAAAACATTTTTGACAAAGGCAAACTCTTCGCATTGGGCTTGGAAATCGACAAGTCAGATTCTAATGAGAAGCCATCAGAACAACATTGGTCTATTTCGCCAAACAACGATGGATTTGCAGATGTTTTGATTCCTCAAATCGGAGTTCTTAGAAGTTGTGAATCTTTGGAGTTTAATATTTTGGATAAAGACAAGAAATTTATCAGAAAATTGGACAGACAAGAGTTTGTCAGAAGACAGAGTTACAAAGATTTCAAATCAAGAGTTGAATCTAAGCAACAATTCAAGGTTTATCCTTTTGTTGAAGGAATGTGGGACGGTAAATTATACAATCAGAAAAAAGGCGAGTTCGAAGCCGCTTCTGATGGACAATACTATCTTGAAGCAGTTGCAAAATTAGGAAAGAATTACGGTGAACAAAAGCGTCTTTTCCCTGTCAAAATAGATACAAAAAGACCAAAAATAGAATTGATTAAAACGAAAGACGGCAAAGACTACGAAGTAACTGATAAAGGAAGACTTTTGAAATTCAAAGTTACTGATGATGTTGGAATTTCAAGTTTCTACGGAAAAGTTTCGAAGGAAAAGATAAAGGCTACTAAAACCAATGAAGGTTATGAAATTTTGATTCCATTCAACGTAGAAATGAATGAGTCGTTGAAGCTTGTAGCTAACGACTTCGCATTGAATGAAACGAGAACTACAATAAACAATATCAAAGGCAATTCCCTTGCATTCACTTCATGGGATAGCATAGTCGATAAAAAAATTGGTTTTATGGGAAAAGATTATAGCGGTTCCACTAGCAACAAGGATACAAAGTTTATCTCCATAAAATTTGTAAACAAAAAGACAAACGAAGAAATAAACTCGAATGACTGCAAAGTTATTAATGGAAAATTTGCATTTGCATCGTACACATTAACTACTAAACAACAAGGAAAATACAATGCCTATGCAATAGAAAAAGACGCTAACAAAACAGAAATCAAGAGAACTTCCCTAGGAGAATTTATATACGATTATATCGCTCCTACAGTTTCATTTAATCACTGTGAAGTTGTAAAGGGAGACAAAGTTAAAAACCCTCTTAAAAATAAATCAAAAAACTACCAAGAATATATTATGAAGAAAAACCCAGATGGAACTGCAACTTTCACTGGAAAAGTATCAGATAATGTATTCAGTGCAAAAGAATTGAAATTGACAATCGGTAGTAGAGAAAATGTTGTTAAAATCAACGATGACGGTTCGTTCAATTACACTTTAAAAACACCTTCAAAGCATTTTGATTTTATTAATGTATCTCAGAAAATAGATTCTGATTCTGAAAATTCAAGCTTAATTAACGGTTTGGATTTGGCGACAAGTAAACCAATAAAGAAAAAAGGTCTCGAAAGAACTTATGTAATCAATTCATATATTGATTCTGATGAGACTATGAAAGAACCAGAATTTAAGCTTACAACTGCAACAGAAGTAATAATAAACGCAGATACAATCGGCAAAAACGAAGCTATCAAAGCAGAAAAAGTTGGCGAAGAATATTTCTATTCTATAAATGGATTCACTAACAGAAAAGAAAACACAATTCTCTTGGATGGAGAGGAAATTTTCAGAAAAGATACAGTTGATAATGGAAGCTATTTTGAACACAAGGTTAAATTGAATCCTGGAATGAACAAATTCAATTTGAGAATCTTAGATAAGGAATATAAAATACTAAAAGAAGTAAAAGTAAGAGTAATCTTAGATACAAAACTTCCGGATTTAATTCTAGAAAGTCCTCTTACTGACGGCGTAGAAGTTGTTGAGGTAGAGAATAAAAACGCAAAATCTGAAAAAGACAAAACTATTAAGGAAGAATATTCTCTAATAAAAACTTGGAAGGATAAGGTGGAATTTAAAGGCAAAATATCTGACGATGGAACAGGATATTCTCTAACAATTAACGGGGATTTTGTCGAGGCTAGCAAAAGCAGATCTTCATTTGGAGATAATGAAAAAGAATTTAGCAAGGAAATACAAGTAGAAGACAATGATATAATCACGTTAAATATAAAAGATGAGTTTGGAAATTCAAAAGAATTCAAATTTAAAGTTAAAAAGATTGAAGCTCCAAAAATAATAGAAATTGAAGATATTAACAAAACTAAAGAAGATGGATATGTCAGAGTTCACATCAAAAACAAAGAAGAAAAAATCTACGATGTATTATTGGGAAAAGTATCGCTAAAAGAACTCCTTCCAAATATAGAAGATACTGATGATTTGAAATTTGACGGATGGTATTCAGATGAGCAATTAAAAAACAAAGAAGATAATCTGGATAAAAATGTAGAAAAAGATATGACGCTATATCCTAAATTTTCTAAAAAAGAAAAGAAACCAGATACAACTCCTAAAGCTGAAACACCTGAAAATGGAGATGCAAATACTAAACCTGAAACAAAACCTTCTCTCCCATCTTCTCCAGAGCCAAATATTCCAAGTTTGCCATCTGTTCCAGTTTTACCAGATTTACCAACTCCAGTTGTGCCAATTCTACCAAGTATAACACCAAGTACACCAGAACAAGCACAACCAAAAGCTACAACAAGAATAGCAGGAGCTGACAGAATCCACACAGCAGTAGAAGTATCTAAGAAATACTACAACAAAGCTGACACAGTAATCGTAGCAAACTGCGAAAAATTCGCAGACAGCTTATCAGCAGCAGCATTATCAAAAGCATTAAAAGCCCCAATCCTACTTGTACAAAAAGATGAATTAGATTCAGTAGTATCACAAGAAATCAAGAGATTAGGCGCTAAAAATGTAATCGTAATAGGTGGAAAACAATCAGTAGACAAAACAAAAGACAGCCTATCAAGATACAATGTTCAAACAATAGCTGGTTCTGACAGATACGAAACAAGTGCTAGGATTGCTCAAGAAATCATCAAACGCACGAAGACTACACAAGCAGTCATCGCAAGCGGAGAAACATTCGCAGACGCATTGACAGTAGCTCCTCTTGCAAACAAACAAAATATGCCAATCCTACTAGTACAACCAAACAACATACCAAAACCAACACAAGAAGTAATGAAACAAATCAAAAACGTAATAATTGTAGGAGGAGAAAATACAATCTCCAAAGAATTGGAAAACAAACTTCCAAGCCCTACAAGAATTGCCGGAGCAAACCGTTACGAAACAGCAAAGAAAATCTACGAATACGGCTTCAAAGACAGAGTAGAAGTTAACATCGCAAACGGAACAAACTTTGCAGACAGCTTAGTAATAGGCTCCATTGATTGTCCAATATTATTAGCAGAATCAAATGAAATTCCAAAAGCTACAAAAGAAGCTATCAAAGACTCAAAATTTGAAAAAATTAATATATTCGGTGGAGAAAACTCAATAGGTGAATCAGTTGTAAAAGAATTGGTTAAATAAATTTAATCATTCAAAAAAATGATTCCTACCTTAACCGATGAATACAACAATGGTATAAAAATTTAAAATATCAGCTCACACCATATACGGGTGAGCCGATATTTTTTTTCTTAGAATTTAACATACAATATGATAAAACAACACGAGAAATAAAAAATGGATGTAACCTAAAAAAATACTACGGGTAATGTGTAAGTAATAAAGACAACAAAAAAGCAAGTTATAATCTAACCAAAATGGAAAAACAAGCCTTTCGGCTTGTTTTTTTAATTATTTATTCTATTTTTAACTTTTCCTCAAATTAAATGTCCTATTTCCTTTTGCCAACACCAAGAAATATCCCACAACTGTATAAATCATGCAGATTGCCAATGCTACTAATCCTATGTTGAAATTCAATTTTATTTGCAAGAATATTATCGCCCAGAACAATAATGATTCAAAAGTGTTTAATATTGAGTAGACGATGTTTTTGCTTTTGAGTCCCACTGTGAATGGTTGAAGTAGCATGTACATGTAGAGTTGTTTTACTGATTGATACAAGTAGATTATGATGACTGCGACTGCGGCTTTTATTATCAAATCTGTTGTGTTTAATTTTGCGGCGAATATCCAACTTATTATCAATAATAACACCAATCCAAATGTAGGTGCGTTGTCTTTTAGGTTTTGTTTTATTCTAAAATTTAATGTGTCTTTTATGGTTTGTTTATTGGCGTAAATCATTTGTTTCATCAAATATCTGTCCATATTCAAGAAAATAAATCTATCCAATGATTCTGGAATTGCTATTTGTATTCCGAAATACAACAAGATTATCGGAAATACTGACACTAATATTTTCAATTCACTTGGTTTCGGATTGATTGTGAGCCCTCTTAATACGATAAATCCAATTACACCAACAGCCAAGATTATCCCCGAACGAATTAATATCATTTTGTGGTATTTGTGTTTGAATCTGTAGCGGAATAATTTGTTGATGTATTCAATCCCGTTGTAATTATCGTAAATTCCCACGTTTTCTTGTGCGATTTTTTCATCGTCGATTTGGTATGCGATTGTGTTGATATCTTTGAATGTGTTGTCGCGGTCGATTATGGATTTATTGGTGATTTCAATTCTAGCGATGTGTCTGATTTTGTCGGTTTTTGAAATCAAAACAGCGCCCATAATGTATGCAACAACCCCGAAAATTAGCGCATAGGTTGAATAGAATATGTCTACGAAGATTTTGGATTTCGTGCTGTACAACACCAAAAGTCCCATTCCCAATAGCAAAATCGCCCACATGCAGAAGTAGTTTTCGGTTAAATGTTTTTTTCTTGTTGTAGAGTACACCAAGATGTTGATGTATTTGATTAATTTTCTAAATCCAAGGCAGAACACAGTGATATTCATTGCATTCATTGGATTGATGTCAAATATAGCGAAAAATATCGCAAATACTATTCCAGAGATTGCAAAGCTAATATCCGACAAATAATCCTGCAAAATCGTGTATCTCTTTGCGTCAAGTTTCAAGGCTTTGACACAAATCGAATCCTCGTTATCGAAACTTACGTACGTAAATTCTGAAATCATGCTTCCAATTACAGCCGAGATGTAAAACAACGATAATAATATATTTTCTTGGATTGTTCCTTTGAAAATCTTCGCAGTTGCGATAGTTGCAATGCCGTAAATTCCTGCACAGTACAAGATTTTGAGAAACAATGTTTTGATTACATCTGAAATGTAGAAAAATGCAGAATAGCCAAAGCTCAACACGTCATTTCCGTAAATATCCGCAGGAATAATCTTCTTGAAAATTAGGAGTTTGCGAAGCTGATACATTGTCTGATTGAGCCTCATCTTCATGACAAGTTTCAAATAAGTGCTAAGATAATTACTCATCGGACTCATCCTTTAAAATATCGTAGAGTTCTGCATCAAATTTCTCATCGTTCTTGTCCAAATCCAATTTTTGTAATTTCTTGTGATGAAGTAGCACGATTTCTTCGCTCAATTGTTTTGCCAAGTCCAACATATGTGTAGACAAGACAATAATTCTTCCTTGTGATTGCAATTCCATAAGTAATTTTTTGATTTGCGTGCTGATTACAACATCCAAGCTTGTCAATGGTTCGTCCAATAGCAAAACTTTCGGTCTGGAAATGAACAACGTAATCAAAGAAATTTTGCTTTTCATTCCGTGTGAATAATCTTTGATGAGTCTGTTTTGATCTTTTTTGGAAAATTCCATCATTTCCATATAATCTTCAACCGTTTTTATATCGTTTGGTGAATTGATGTCACGATAGAATTTAATGTATTCATATCCTGTGAGAAATTCCGGCAAGAAATTTTCCGAAAAAAGCATTCCTATGTCTTCTTTTTTTAATTTTTCAGTTACGCCTTCATTTTCCAAATAAAATTCTCCCGAATCAAAATCTATCTCATCGTATAAGACGTTGAACAGAGTTGTCTTTCCGGCTCCATTTCTACCCAAAACAGAAGTGATGACTCCTTCTTTGAATTCGTAATTTACTTCATCGAGTACCAATTTGTCGTCGTATTTTTTTGTCAAATTTTTTATTACAAGTTTCATATATGTCCTCCTGCTCACTATTGTATTAATTATACCATACATTTTGATGGCTATTAAAATATGCTATAATTATTTCACAGAGGTTAATATGCAAGAATATAAAAATATAATTTTGATAACGCATTGTCTGTTGAACAAATTATCCGTCAACAACAATCCTGAAATAAAAGACAATTTGAGTTTGATTAAAAATTTAATGAAAATGAATGTGGGGATTTTTCAACTTCCTTGTCCAGAGGACGAAAAGCAAACTCCATCTTCTAATGAAAATTTCGAGGGAGAAATCGGCGATTGCTTTTTCACAAACAAGTGTCGCACGATTTTGAAGCCGATTGTCGATGAAATCTGCGAATACATTGATGACGGCGTGAATTTCTTGGGAGTTATTGGAATAGATAGGTCTTCTAGTTGTTCTGTTGGGCAAAATTTCAAATACGAAAGCTCTGTCGATGATTTTTCTTTTATGGAAGATATTGCTCATTGTGTCGATTCGACAAAAAATAATGACAACGGAATTTTTATGGAGCAATTGAAAAAATTATTTGACGAGAAAAACATCCATGCTGATTTTTATGGATATCACAACACAAATACTGACGAAATAATCGAAAAAATAAATAAGGCTCTTGTATTTTGACACATAATTCATTTTGAATGAGTTGTGTGTTTTTTTTATTTTAAAAAAATCGCAACGACAAATTTCAACATTTTATTGTCACAAACTCCATACGAGAAAAAATGTGATATAATTAAAATATAAATTTAGTAAAGGAGATATGTAATGAATTTAAAGAAAAAATTATTAGTAGCAGCTCTTGCTACATCATTGGTTTTACCAACAGTATCATTTGCTTCCAAGTTGAATGTGGAAAGATATTCTGGAACTAGCAGAGTTGAAACGGCTGTTAATGTTGCTAAGGACCAATTTACTTCAGCAAAATCAGCTATTTTAGTTAATCAATTAGCTTTCCCAGATGCTTTGAGTGCAACTGTATTGAGCAAGGGAACTATGCCAGTTTTATTCTCTGAATCAAACAACATCAGTTCTGATACTTTGAACCAATTAAAATCAATGGGCGTTGAAAATGTTTATGTTTTGGGTGGAGAAAAATCTGTATCTGAATCTGTTGTTAGTGCAGTAAAATCAGCTACAAACTGCAAAGTTGTTAGAATCACGGGTGCTGACAGATACAAGACTAACGCTCAAACAATCCAAGACAATGTTAAAAAGACAAATGAAGTTGTCATCGCAAGTGGGGAAATCTACGTTGACGCATTGTACGGAGTAAGCTATGCAAACAAAGTTAACGCTCCTGTAATGTTAGTTCAAAAAAACAGCATTCCTGCTGACACATTAAAAGTTTTGAAATCATTGAATGTAACTAGAATCACAATCATCGGTGGAGAAAAAACAATAACTCCAAAAGTAGAAGAAGAATTGTCTTCAATCGCTCTTGTCAACAGAATTTCTGGTTCTAACAGATACCAAGGTTCTTTGAAAGTAGCTAAAGAAGTTTACGGAAGCAAATTAAAAACTGCTCTTGTAGCTAGTGGCGAAAACTTCGCAGACGCTTTGGTTGCAGCTCCAGTAAGTCAAAAATTGGACGCTCCAATCTTGTTGTCTTCTGCTAAATCAATTGATGGTTCTATCATTTCTTACTTAAGAGATAACAACGAATTATCTAACATCAAAGTATTCGGTGGTGTTAATGCAATAGGAGCACAAGTGTTCAAAGATTTGCAAAACTCATACTATACAATTGGTGAAAACGGAGAAAAAATAATTGACGGTGGTACAATTATCGTAGAAAAAGTTAAAAACAATTCTACTGACAAACCAAACGCAACAACTCCTGTTGAAACTGGTTCACAAAAATAATCTATAAAAACGAAAACTGTGTGAAGTCAACTTCACACAGTTTTTTTATTGGAATTTTAAATATCAGTTTAATAAATTGTAAAACAAACCTGTAGGTAACAAAAACAAGTATGGCGCTGTTATTATTGCCAATATCATTGACACTTTTTTGATTTGAGATTCCGTCAAATCGGTGTTTCTGAACGAAAATCTGCGGTTGAAATAATACACCAAAAATCCCGCGAATATCACTGCCATAACCATCACCAAAATTCCCCAAGGCGTTTCGTAATAATCATTCAATACCGGAATTGAAATATTGTTGTAGAACCATTTCGAAAAACTGTTTCTGGTTTCATTAATTCCGAATGATATCGTCATCAAAACAGCCGTAGGGATTATGTCAGCCACAAACCCAAGTACAACTGTCTTTGCTAGCGATTTTTTGATAACATCCATCGGTTTTTGGACTTTGATTAATTTCAGAGCCAACAAGCTCACCAAAAAATCCACCAAAATATTTGCCGGCACAATCGCAATCCACGTTATTGGAAATAGCCACAGAGCCCACACCGGAAATATCAAATTGTACAGCTTTACAGTTTTCTTTTTCATTATTTTAATCTCTCTTTCACGGAATTTATTTTTTGCTCAAACGATGCTTTTTTGTCTCTTCTATCGTCAATTTTAATCACAGAGTAAACTCTGTCGACGCCTTCATTGAATACAGCTTCTTGCATATCACGAACGGCCTTCAACAGTTCGTCGATGTCTCCTTCTATCACAGTTCCCATCGGGTTTAGTTCAACTTTTATATTTTCTTTGTTTCTCACATTATCGTATGCCTTTGCCACATATTTTGATAAACTTGTAGTTTGTGTTCCGATTGGAACCAATGTCAATTCTAAAATCGCCATATAATCTCCTTATAAATTTTGCAAAATTTCCAATGTATCTTGTATCTGTCCATCTCCGGGATTTCTTATGTCATCAAAAGGAACGCCCATTACAACGACGATGTATTTTTTGTTGTTTTTAATCGCCAAAGTCGCCCAGCAAAGTCCAGCTTTTTCGGTCGTGCCACTTTTGCCACCAATAATTTTGAAGCCATCTTGCTCGTAATCTTTCAATCTTCCAAGAACTGTACTTTCGATTTCAATTCCTTTTGGATGATCCAAAGTTTTAGTGGAAGTGTACTTATCTGTCGTGAAAATCTTGTAGAATTTTTCATTCTTCAACGAATTTTTCAACAAAATCGCCATGTCTTTTGCACTCGAATAATGATCATCCTCATCCATTCCCTCAGAATTTTTGAAATTCGTATTATTCAATCCCATATTCTTTGCATTTTCATTCATCAAATCCACAAATTTTCCCTTGGAACCAGCTACATTAATAGCCAAACTATCCGCACATTCTCCAGCTGACGCAAGCATTGTTCCATACAACAAATCCTCAAAAGTAGTGGGCTCATTACCATAAAAACCTGCCATTGAAGCGTTTTGTTTTACAAGTTTTTGGTAGCTTTTCTTATCTATCGGAGCTTTTTTGTCGAAATCGTCGATGTTCTCAACCGCTGTTAATACCGTCATCATCTTGGTCAATGAAGCAGGATATACTTTCTTGTCTGGATTTTTGGAGAAAATTTCCTTCTCATCATCGATTGAGTAAACGTAAATACAATCAGATTTTAAATTTAATTTGTCGAATTTATTTTTGTTGATTATTTTAGATGCACAGACAACGCATAAAATCATCAGCAAAAAAATCCCTGCTCCTGCCAATTTCTTCCTCATAAATCACCCCGTATGTTTAATTAGATTATACCACTAATTTTTACAAATAAATCTCATTTGACAAATCTTAACATTTTTATGTTGACATTATTTTTTATTTTGATATGATTTAATCAAATAAATGATTTAGTGAATTAATTATATATCGGAGGTGTTTTAATGAAAAAAATAATGATATTCGTATTGATAATTTGCCTATTAATATATTTCTTTTACTTCATTCATACAACTAAAAAAGAAGAAAATATAGTACAGTTGGGAGTAGAATGTGAGATAATAGACGTTAATAGAACCGACAAAATACTTACAATTATAGGCGCTGAAGGCGGCAGGAAAATTATTCAACAAGAGTCAAAAATTGACTGCAAACATTTAGAAAAAGATGGCAAAATAGTAGAATTTAATTCATCAAATCAGCCAAAGATTATAAAATTTGATGATTTAAAACAATCTGACAGGATTAAAATAAATGTAGATGAAAAAGAACTAAAGAATGATAATAAATTTTTGAAAATAAAACAAATCGAATTGTTAAACAAAAACTAGAATAAATTGGCTACAAACGCCAATTATTCTAGTTTTTTAATTTTTATTTTGTTAACAATTTCTTATACAAATTATCCACCATTATCGCTCCAAATGGTGCAGTAATCAAGATAGAAATAACCGCTACAGTCAATGCCATATCCCCTACTTTCAATCCCATCGACAACGGAATTGCACCGATGGCTGCTTGCACAGTTGCCTTTGGAGTGTAGGCTACCATACAAAACAGTCTTTCTTTTGGAGTTAGTTTTGTTTTCAAAATGGATGCGTACACACCAACCATTCTAATAAACAAGGCGCAAATCACCAACACAACAACCATAATTCCAGAATTTATCGCATATTTTACATTTACAGTCGCTCCGACTAAGACGAACAAGAATATTTCTGCGCCAACCCACAATTTGTTGTATTTTTCTGATAATCTTTCTGCCAAATCTTCGTAAATCTTCTTCATAACCATGGACAACGTCATTATCGCGATGAGTCCCGAAAATGGAACGGGTGATATTTTTTCCAATTCCAACAGCAAAAATGACACACTCAGAATTATCAACACTTTCACAGTGTCACGCATATGAAATTTTCTGAAAAATTTCACAAACACAATCCCAATTCCAACTCCTACTACTATTCCGACCAAAATCGAAATAGGAACCGAAAAGAATTTTAGCACATTTATGTTTCCTGTCTTGGCCAATGCCACCAACGACGTGAACACAACTATGCAGAAAACATCGTCGCAGCTACTTCCCGCCAAGATAAGTTGCGGGATTTTGTGTTCATCTCCGTAGCCTTCCTCAATTAGTCGTATCATTCGTGGAACGACAACTGCTGGAGACACCGCAGCGATTATCGAGCCGATTATAAACGCGTCCAACACATCCACCTTCAGAAAAATCGGAGCTAAGAGTCCCACAGCGCACATTTCAAAAACCGCCGGCACGAAACACATTAACACCGCTGGTCGTCCGATTTTTTTCAAATCGTCGATGTCAAGTGACAGCCCCGCACGAGTCAAGATTATTACCAATGCAATTGTTCTTAGTTCAGATGAAATATCCAGAATTTTTTTGTCAATCAAATTAAACGCAAATGGCCCAAGCGTTATTCCCACGATTAGAAATGCCAATATCGGTGGCAAATTTATTTTTTTGAAAATTTTCCCCAAAATCAGCGACAAAATAATAATAAATGCTATACTTTTTAACATAATTCCTCCTTTTGAAAATAAAAAAGCTGATGAAATCTGCGTAAAACAGAAGTCATCAGCAAAATCTTTGCGTTTTAGTTAAATTTAACAAGGGAGCACTTCATTCCCCAATCTATTTCCATGAAAGTTCAAACTTACCACTAGCTTTGTTGTAGCTAAAAACAAGTCGATATTTCTCAGATTCGTTCAGATAATCAGAAGAAAATCCGTTCATCTTGTTCAACTCGAACACTTTGTTTCCCAAAGAATCAATCAGGCTAACTGTCACGTTGCCACTGTCTAATTCGCTGTTCAAGTTAAAATCGTAGAATCCACTTTTTTTAATTCTGAACACCTTAGTCGCTTTTCCGCTGGTTTTTTTCAAACTTGCGTGAATATTGTCTTCAAAAATCCCCTGAGTTTGATAAAACCACATAGCTGACATACTCCTAAAATATCCAACTCCATTCATATACATAAAGTATCCCACTGCAACAATTGCAATTATCGAAAAAATAATCAATGAGCTCGGCTCACCGGGTAAATCCATAATATTTTCCTCCATTAAATAAAATTTTCATTAAATAATATACCACAATAAATCAATTTTTACAATGATATTTTAAATCATTTTGCAAATTTAAAACTCCAATTCACATAAATTTACACGAATTTACTTGTAAAATACACCAAAATACGATATATTTAACGTACGGAGGTTTATATGAGAATTAAATTAACAAAAACAAAATTCACAATTCTTTTTATTCTTACGTTTTTGGTGGAATCCCTGGCAATATATTTCACGAGAAAAATTTCGGGAATAACGAGAGTTTTTACAATATTATCGTTCACTTTTTTGATTGTCACAGCGATTTTGTTAGCAATTTTCATTTTAGTCGTGCTCAAGAATATGATTCTCGACAGACAAATCGCACGAGAAATCAAGTTTTTTATGGCAAGTTACGAAAAAGATGGAAATTTGGATAAACTTTTCCAAAATTTCAAAAAAATCAAGGATAAACCCAAAACAGACTACTCAAAAAGCCTGTACTACTTTAACTTGGCGATAGCTTACGTTGAAGACCATCAGTTTCAAAAGGCGAGGGAAGTTTTGAACAAGTCGACTTTGCAACAATATAATCCTTCTTTTAACGAGATTTTTAAAACGCTGTTGGAAGATATAGACTATCACGAAAAGAAGTTTAACGAGAAAAACACATCGGGAAATTAATCCTGATGTGTTTTTTTATAAATCAAATACACTGTCGCACATTTTGTATTTTTCGTTCGCCCTGCTTGCCACTGCTATGAATTTCAAGTCGAGATATTTCCCGTTCAACGTCCTCTTGATTTCACATAAAGTGTTCTTGGTCGTGACGATATCGTCGACGACTAGGATTTTTTTGTCCGACAAATCAGTCTCGATTGCAAATGCCCCTTTTAGATTTTGATATCTTTGCATTTGTGACAGGTTGTGCTGTATTTTGGTTTCTCTTGTTTTTTTTATCGCACCTTCGAGATAGTCCATATTATTTTGTTCGCTGATTTCTCGTGCGATTTCGTGAACGTGGTCGAATCCTCTGTTTGCAATCGTCTTTCGTGTAGATGGAACTATGACAAGCGTGTAGTCAGAGAGGTTTTTTTCTTTTATTTTGTCGATTAAAATATCGCTCAGGACGTATTTTATAACTTCTTTTTTGTTGAGCTTGTAATCGTAAATCAATTTCTTCGCCAATTTCTGATACATCAACGAAAAATAACATTCAGAATCGTCAATGTCACGGTAGCCGTCGACGAACACGAGTTTGTCTAGGCAATCCTCGCACAGCATATACTCGTATTGTGCGTTGACGTGACAATTGATGCAGCGTTTTTGAAATAAAAAACTAAAATTCCTCATCTTCGAACATCTCTCTCATCATATCTTGCTCACTCGAATCTACATGAACATTCATATATTCCCTGATTCTCTTGTCCAACCCCGAATTTCTTTTCATTATTTTGTTGTTTGAAATCATCTGCCTTAAAATTTTCAAGCTTCCGACCAAAACGACAATCTCCTTCGCCCTTGTTATCGCTGTGTACAAGAGATTTCTCGTCAACAACATAAATGGAGCCTGTGTCACCGGAATTACAACGATTGGAAACTCGCTTCCCTGTGATTTGTGAATCGTAATCGCATAAGACAGCGTCAATCCGTCACATTCTTTTTTCGTAAAACTCGCTGTTTTGTCGTCAAACAGCACATCAATCGACTCGTCAATCGGGTCTACATAAGTGATTCTGCCGATATCTCCATTGAATACTCCCGTCGAGTCATCATCAATAAATTCCTTCGAGTAGTCATTCTTTATCTGCATAACCTTGTCGTTGAGCCTGAAAATCCTGTCCGCCTGCTCAATTTCATCCGTCGCTGGTGTCTGGGGATTTAAAACTTCCTGCAGCGCCGTGTTCAATTCCTTTGTTCCACAGCTCGATTTTTTCATCGGCGTCAAAACGATAATATCGTCAAACTCATCTTTTTTGTAGAAATTGGGAAGCCTTTGGGCGCACAAATCCAAAATGGTTTTTTTTACATTTTCGGGATTGTCCTCCTCGATGAAGAAAAAATCCTTGTTTTTCTCGTTCAAGATAGGAAATTCCCCGTTGTTAATCCTGTGCGCATTGACGATTATGTTCGAGTTTTGTGCTTGGCGGAAAATCTTCTTCAACTTAATAGTCACAATATTTCCCGATTCAATCAAATCATTCAACACATTTCCCGCCTGAACGCTCGGAAGTTGGTCACAATCTCCTACGAACACAACTCTTGTCGTAGAATCCAGCGCGCGAAACAGACTGTCTGCGATGAAAATATCCATCATACTCGCCTCATCGATGATAATCAAATCGCAGTCAATTGGATTGTCCTCGTCGTGCTCAAAAACCATCCCGTCATTCACAGGTATGTAGCCTAGAATTCTGTGAATAGTCTTCGCTTCTTCGTTGCAACTTTCGGACAACCTCTTCGCAGCACGACCCGTCGGAGCCGCCAAGATAATCTCCTTGTCATTTTTCTTAAAAATTTTCGTAATATTGTTGATTATTGTCGTCTTACCAGTACCTGGCCCACCAGTTATTATCAGCATTTTTTCCGTCATCGATTTTTTTATCGCTTCTAGTTGCAACTCATCCAGCCCAGAATTTTTCAAGTTCGACAATTCACCCTCCACGTCAAACTCATCTTCGATCTCCGTCTTCAAAATATTGGAAATGTTGAGTGCGCATCTCATCTCCGATTTCTCGATTTTCGGAAGGTACACACGCTTTTCATCGTCGGTGTGGTCAATGGCGATAACTCCATTCACAACCAACATCTCCAAAGTGTCCGATTTGTTTTCAAACTCAATATTCAACAGCTTTTCAATTCCATTTATCAAATCATCTTCCAGAACATAACAATTGCCGTTGGAATTTGCCTCCATCTCCATATAATATTTGAATGCAGCTTTGATTCTAAATGGAGAATCCGGTGCGATATCAATCCTCTGAGCGATGATATCCGCCGTCTTAAAACCAATCCCTCTGATGTCATCAATCAAAACGTAAGGATTTTGTGTGATGATTTTCTTCGTGTCCTCCTTGTAATAATCGGAAATAATATTCGACTGATGAAGACTTAATCCCAACGACTGCAAATACAAAAAAATCTCCGCATAATCCTTCTTCTCATCGAGTGATTCTTTGATTTTCTTGTAATTTTTCTTGCCGATTCCCTTGACCTCCGTCAACTTAGATGGACTGTTTTTCAAAATATCCATCGTGTCCTCGCCAAACTTATCGACGATATTTCTCGCAGTTGTCTCTCCAATTCCCTTAATCAAACCGCTTTTAAGGTAGTTGAAAATATTGTACAGACTCGGCTTATTTGACCTTTCAACTGTTACGATATTGTATTGCTCGCCGTATTTTCTGTCCAGAACCTTATTCGCTTCGATATCGAGAAAATCTCCTGGCATAATTTTAAAACTATTGCCCTTTACGATAATATCCTCGCCATCCTTGTCACACGAAAAAATCCTGAAACCGTTGGAGTCATTTTCGAAAATAATATGTTTCACCGTCGCACTAAACTTCATACACTCACCTACAAAAAAGAGGGTTGTTCAATAAAATAACAATCCCTCACCATATCAATTTTATTACTCGTCTATTTCAATTCGCTCTATATTTGCTCCCAAATTCTTAAACTTATGCACTATATCATCGTAACCACGATCGATGTGATGAATATCAGTCACAATTGTATCACCATCTGCAACAAGCCCCGCCAAGATAAGAGCAGCACCCGCTCTCAAATCAGTAGAGCGCACAGTCGCACCGTGAAGGCAGTCCACTCCTGCAATGCTGGCTTCATTTCCCTCAGTCGCAATAGCAGCTCCCATTTTCTGAAGTTGCTCGACGTGCATAAATCTATTTTCAAAAACAGTCTCCTCGACACTGCTTTGTCCCTCGCACACAGTCATCAAAGCCATAAATTGTGCCTGAACATCCGTAGGAAATCCAGGATACGGAAGCGTCTTAATCTTCGTTCCCTTGAGCCTACTCGTCGCGATAACTCTGATAGAATCCTCATCTTCATTTTCAATCACAGTACAGCCAACCTCTCTCAACTTCGCAATAATCGGCATAATATGGGAAGAAATACAATTTCTAACTGTGACATCTCCCTTTGTAATAGCGCTCGCAACCATAAAAGTCGCAGCCTCAATCCTATCCGGAATAATCGTGTGCTTCGCACCGTGTAATTTGTCAACGCCGACAATTCTAATTGTAGAAGTACCAGCGCCACGAACCTTTGCTCCCAATTTATTCAAAAAACTTGCCAAATCAACGATTTCTGGTTCCTTCGCAGCATTCTCGATAACAGTTTCGCCCTTTGCCATCGTAGCCGCCATCATAATATTTTGAGTAGCACCAACACTAGGAAAATCCAAATAAATTTCCCCACCGACCAAACCATTTTCAGCCTTCGCCTCAATCTTTTCGTCAGTAGATACAATCTCCGCTCCCAACGCCTTGAAGCCTTTCAAATGCAAATCAACAGGCCTCGACCCAATAGCACAACCTCCTGGCAAATAAGTCTTCGTTTGACCAAGTCTCGTCAACAAAGGACCCATCACCAAAAAAGACGCCCTCATCTTGTTCATCAATTCATGTGGCGTTACAAAATTGTTAACATTGCTACTATCTATCTCAACCTTATTCTTGTCCAAATAAGTTACCTTTGAACCCAATTTTTCTAAAACTTTTAATATAATAGAAACATCCTTCAACTTAGGAACATCTTCCAAAATAATCGGCTCAGTTCCCAAAATAGAAGCAGCTATAATAGGAAGTGCTGAATTTTTGGCACCATCAATCTTGACCTCGCCCTTTAAATTTAAACTTTTTTTTACCTTTATAACTTCCAAAATAACCTCCATCAGTCATTCTTAATTTATGCTCATATATAAAATATTATAACATATTCGCACACCATTGCCTAATTGCGTGAGCAATTTGCCGAATTTAAAAAAATTTTTTTAAAATTTTCGAGTTGCTCAATTTTGACCGGCAAAATTTTGTGTGTTGTTTTAATTTTTCAACCCGTGAACAAACAAAAGCTCTCTTGAAAATCAAGAAAGCTTTGTGTGTGATATTTTTTAATTATTTTTAGATACTACTATCGAACCGGTTTTTTCATAAACTATAGTGTATTCAGGATTTTCTCCAATTTGATTTACTCTCAGTAATGTTTGAAGATTTCTGTAATCTGTATAGTCTTTGTCTCCTGGAAGATTGATAATTTTTCCGTCTTTTTTGCAAATTATTTTAACAGGTCGGTAATCTTTAATAGATTCCGGATAAATTCCTGCTGCACATTCTTCAAAGAAACTGTATGATTTTTTTGTTGTAGATTCTTTAATTTTTTTGCCGTCTTCATCGACATAATTTATCTTCAATGTAGTTTCTTGTTTATCTAAGTCGAATTTTCCTGAATCTGTTTTACCACTTGCTGGAATTTTAACTGAAACTGTGACATTATCATCGTATTTTTTGCCATCTACTGCAACTTTGTATGTGAATGTGTGGTCGCCAATCAAAGTATTAGGTCCAATTATTTCCATAGTTTGATAATTGCCATCGCCATCAATCCCAATCAATGCAGGGACTACCATCTTAAATGCCGCAGCTCCTAATGAAGGTTGGTTTACGATGTACCATTCAACTCCTCGTTCGTCTGTGATTTTTATTCTTGTTTTCTTCGCTTCTAAATTAGTTCCGTAAACATGAGTAAATGTCTTCTTGGATTCTTGAATTTTCGGCGTCACTCCGTAAGTTATATCTGGAACTTTTCCAGCTTCTGTAGATGTTGCTCCATAAGTTTGAATTTTCATAAATGATAACGTAGAAGCATTTACATCTCCTCCGTTTGCGACCAAAGAAATCACGATTGAATTTGCTCTGGATTTTGGATTATTTCCAGGTAATTTTTCGAATTTTCCGTATTTCCCTTGTTTGTACAAAATTTCGTACGATACAGTTCTATTAGTTTCGTTTTCTGGAAGTTCGAATGTTATAGTTTGTTCATCGCCAGCCCCAAAAATTGTTCCTTTAACTTCTGGCTGTTTCCCTTCTTGTGAAAGTTTTGTTTGCATTACAGCTTTTGCTTTTGCATCCCTTGACAAATTCATTCCATTCACTTTGATAGTGACCGTTCTGTTTTTGTTGGTGATGACCTTGTCGCCTTGGATTGTAGCTTGGCGGACGATTGGCTCTCCAATATTGATAATATTGTCAACAACTCTGTTCAAGTTTTCAGTGCCTTTTTTCCTAAATACACCTTGATTTATTTTTATTGTGGCTGTTTTAGTGCCAAGACTTTGTACATCCAACGGTTGTTGAAGAATTACAGTGAATTTCTTATCTGCCACCTCAACGCTATCTAATTTGCCCAAGTCATCAAATTTTCCATCGGCATTTTTGTCAATACTTATCCCTGCTTTAATGCTTCCATCAAATATTTCTTCGATTTCTTCATTAAAACCAACTTCGATTATTTTTCCGTCTTTTGACGCGTTAACATAACTTGGAAGTATTGCCTCATAGTTAGCTTTATCCCCTTTGTGTTTTACTCTGAAGAACGCTTTTTTTGATTTTGAATGGTCTTTTTTATCTCTGACTACAACTTTGAACGCATTTTCTTCACTGCCTTTTTCTACGGTTGGATTATCTGCGACAATTTGCACAAATTTACCTGACTTTTCAAATGTTGACCTTAGATTTTCTTTAACAAATTTTCCATCTTGAAGTCTGTAAAATAAAACATCCAAATTATCGGGATTTACATTTTCGCCGATTATATTAGCTCTTAGCTTTTCTGATTTTTTTAGTATTGGCGTAAGAACATTGATTTTTTCGATAGTTGTTTTTGTGTTTTCAGCCGCATTTTGTTTTAATTCTACTGAATCACTGAAGAATTTTGTGTGCGAGCCAGTTGAAGTTGCATAAACTGTGTAAGTTTTTTCTGTAGATTCGTCATTTTTAGGTGCTTCAAATTCCAAAGTTCTGCTTCCACCTTTCCCCCTAACTGCAACTTGTGGGAAAATTTCGTTTCTTTTAGCATCAATCAATCTGACTACGAATTTATCGTCGGAAACATTTTTAAAATTACCCATAACTTTTAGAACAACTTTTCCACCTGCAGCATCTAGTTTTTCTGATTTTCCTGGAGTTTCTAGTGATAACTCAAATATTCCTTCAGGAATTTGTTCTTCTGTATCCGATTTTTCCTGTGTTATTTTTACAGTTACTTTTGCAAAATCAGTTTTAGAGCCTGTTGATGACAAATAAACCGTGTATTCTTTTTCTTTTGTTGTTGTATTTTTAGGAATTTCAAACGAAACAGTTCTCATAGTATTGTTTACATCACCTGAAACATCTACCTTAGGGAATGTTTCATTACCATTGTTGTCGACAAGTTTTACGACAAATTTATCATTTGTAATTCCACTCAAACTACCCATTACTTGAACTTTCGCAGTAGAAGAATCCTTTGATACTTTGTCCGAAGTTTGTAATATGAGTCCTTGAATATTTTCCACTGCAACTTTTTTATCTTTTGTTGAGACATTCAAAGTACAGTCGCTTTCTGGCATTGTGAATTGATAAGAATCTCCTTTTTGTTTGAAGTTGACTTTCATTGAAACTCCTTGTTCATTCGATCCACTTGCATAAAACATCGATATTTCTTTTCCAGACTTTGCCTTTACTACAACAACGTCGCCTTTTTTAGCTTGTGATTTTTCTTCGCCATTTACTGTTATTACAACGTCCTGATTGCTCGAATTAATCTTGAAAGTTTTTTCAACTTCTGGTGTTCCCGAAGATTTATCTTGTTTTAGCTTAAAATCTGCTTTTTTGAAATTTTCCTTCTTTCCGGTTGATGAAGCAAATATTTCGTATGTTTTTTCCTTATCAGTTGTATTTTCTGGAAGCTTGATATTTATAATTCTGACAGCTCTTGATTGCTTACCAGTAACTTCAATTTCAGGATAACTTTCTTTTCCATCTTCATCGACCAATTTTACTATAAATTTGCCACTAGGAATATTGTTGATTATACCACCAACCCTTATCTTAGCAATAGCATCCTTTGCAGCTAACTTTTCATCACTTAAATTTTGAATCATCGATATTTTTTCTTCTTCAGGTGATGGTTTAGTTTGTTGTAAGTCAGAAACTTCAATCTTGTACTCATAAACAGGTTCTGTCAATGAATTACTTTCAAACGAATAATTCAATCTGATAACATCCAAGTCTTCTTTCTTAATATTTTCAGGAATAGTTAGTATTATTTTATTGTTTTCTGTAACTTCTGCCTTGATTGCTTTATTATCTGCTTTGATTGACTTGAACTTTTTGAAAACTTTGTTTAAATTTTTGAAGGGATTGTCAAATTCTACTTTGTTGTCGACAATTTTGAGCCCTTTAATGCTTGTAGACAACTTATTGGCTTCAGCAGAAAATATTTTTTCATTGTTTAGTGCTTCTAAATCATTAATCCAAGTTTCTCCTACTTTGACATCTGTCAAATCTTTGAGTTCCTTTAAAACTTTTATGTCTGTTATTCCCGTAGAATGAATGTCCAATTGGCTCAATTTTGACATATTTTTGATAGGAGACAAATCTTTAAACTGATTATTTCCAATATTTAAATACAAGATATCCTTCAACTCTTTTAGTGCGTCTAATGATTTAAAAGTATTGCTAGACAAATCTAAGTCTGTTATTTTCTTAGAATTTGAAAGCGAACTAATATCAGAAATAAAGTTGTGACCCAAATAGAGTTCTGTTAAGTTTGTCAATTTTGAAAAATCAATATTGTCAATTCTGTTATTTTTCAAATCCAATGATTCCAATTTTGTTAGCTCAGAAATTGAAGATACATCTTTTATGAGATTTTCTTCTAAATTCAAATACTTTAATTCTTTGTTGTTTTTTAGTGAGGATATGTTTTCGATTTTGTTTGCATTTGCCATCAACCAATTTAGTTTTTTGTAATTTCCAATTACAGTGGTGTCAGATATTTCGTTGTTCCTAATGTCCAAATTTTCAACCTGAACTAAATCTTTTAATGACGAAATATCCTTGATTTTGTTGACAGAAATATCCAAATTTTTTAAATTTTTTAAATTGTTCAAATCAGCTACATTTTCTATTTGATTGTGAGAAATGTATAACTTTTCCAATCCTGTCAAGTCTTTTAATGGACTTACATCTTTTATTGCATTGTGTGACAATCTCAATAATTTTAATTTTTTGAGTTTTTTTAATGGCGTAATATCTTGGAATGACTTTGATGAATCATCTGGATTTCCACTGAGTGTGAGTGTTTCCAAGTTTGTAGCCGTTTCCAATCCTTTGATGCTTCCAAATTCTAGTACATCGAAGTTGTCATCCACTCCTCTATGTGCAAAAGATTGAAGTTGTTCCATATCTTTTACTGTCAAATCTGTTGCGTTTTTGTCTATTCGGTAGTTCTTATCCAACAACTTGAAGTCGTATTCTTGCATATCATTGTCAAACACGTCTTTGCCATCGTAATTTTTAAATAGGTTAAGAAGTTTTGCTTTTAGTTTTGCATCGCCAAACTCAACAATTTTGTCCTCCGGTTTTGTTTCGCCAGGTTTTTCCTCCGGTTTTGTTTCACCTGGCTTGTCTTCTGGCTTTGTTTCGCCAGGTTTTTCCTCTGGCTTTGTTTCACCCGGCTTGTCTTCTGGCTTTGTTTCGCCAGGTTTTTCCTCTGGCTTTGTTTCACCCGGCTTGTCTTCTGGCTTTGTTTCGCCAGGTTTTTCTTCTGGTTTGCTTGGTGTGCTTGGAACTGTTGGTGCACTTGGCGTTATAGTTGGTTTGTCTTGTGGTTTTGTTTCTTCTTTCTTATCTTCTGTTTTATCTTTTTCTATTTGTCCAACTATTTTTCCGACTTGTTCTGCTGCTACGGATTGTTCTCCACCAACTACTGTGATTTGTTTTGTGTTGTTTTCTTTTACTATTTTTCTGATAAAATCTGTGCGATTTGGCTCTGTTAATAGAATTGGCTCGTCGTTTTTGTGTGCCAATGGACTTACAGATAATGCATCAGGATAGTTTCTTCCATCTGCTAAGATAAATTTGTTCAAGTTTCCATATTCCTTGGCTATTAGCAATGCCGTTTCGTATCGGTCAGCTCCTGCTATTCTTTTTGTGTTTTCCAATCCTTTGATGTTTACAGAGTTTCTTCCTCCTATGATTAGCGCGACTTTATCTTTTGTTATTTCTTGTGGGAGATTGTGTCCGTCCGTAAGTATTATCGGCAAATTTTCTTTTGTCGCTAGTGGCGTTGAACACAGACAGTCTGCGAAGTTTAATCCGCTGGCTATGATTACTTTTGAATTAGGGTCTATTTTTTTCATAACTTCTACCGATGTTTGGTATCTGTCATTTCCCGATATTCTTGTTGCATTTTCTAGTTCTTTTATGTTTACTGATTCTTTGCCGCCGACTACAATTATTTTTTCTGGGTTTAGTCTTTTTATTTCATTTTTGATTGATTGTGGCAATTTTTCTTTTTGAGTTAGCAATACTGGTGCGTTTTCTTTGTTTGCCAAGCTTCCTGCGACTAAACTGTCTGCGAAGTTTTCTCCGTTTGCTATTACAACCGTTTTTGCTGTGTTCGGAAATGTTTGTCGGCTTATTTGCGCCGATGTTTCGTATCGATTATTTCCATTGATTCTTTCGGTTGTTATTTTATTTTGTTCTTGTGCGATTGTCGGTGTGACGCTTGTCATTACCATACTCGCCGTGAGAAGAACTCCTAATATTTTTTTCATTTTTGGCATACCTCCTATTTTCATACGTATTTTATTATAATAAATTTGTTACCAAAGTTGTAGGATTTATTTATTGATATTTTTTATAAATCGTCGCGTTTTTTAAATCTCTGTGAAAAATGGTATAATTAAATAAAATTTAGTCAGGAGGAAAAAATGAAATTAACTACTAAAGATTTGACAAAGATTGGAGTTTTCGGTGCGTTGACGATTGTCCTCGGACTTACTCCTCTTGGAATGATTCCTATTGGCCCGGTTAGAATCACTACTTTACATATTCCGACGATTATTGCGGCTTTGGTTTGCGGTCCTTGGGTGAGTTTGTTCGTTGGTTTGTTGTTCGGTTTGTTTTCGTTGATTAATAATATTATTTCGCCGACAATTCTTTCGTTTATGTTTTACAATCCGTTGGTGTCAATTCTTCCGAGGGTTTTGATAGCTGTCGTGACTTATCAAGTTTACAATAAGTTGAAAACAAAAAACGATGTTATTCGCTACGGCGTTCCAGCAATCTTGGGAAGTGTTATGAACACGGTTGGCGTTTTGGGAATGGCCTATGTTTTTCATTCAAAACAAATCGAGGAGGTCATTCACATCAAGGCTCAGTATTTTTTAGGCGGGCTTGTGGCGACGAATATGCCTTTTGAAATCGCATTGTCGTTTGTGTTGGCGATTTTGATTGCTAAGAGCGTGAACAAAAAATAATTTTTTAAATTTATTTGCAATAAAAAATCCACAAGATTTTAAAATCCTGTGGATAATTTTTTATTCGTATTGGTCGTTGTTCATATTGCATGAGCCCAGAAATCTTCTTCTGATTTCTTGTCCTGTTTTAGTTCCTGCAACGCCGCCTAATCCTGTTTCTCTCAATGAAGGTGGGAGAGTTTTGCCGACTTTTCTCATCGATTGGCAAACTTCTTCAAACGGAACTATGCTTGTCACGCCTGCAAGTGCCATATCCGCACTTATCATAGCGTTAGTCACTCCCATTGCGTTTCTAAATGTGCAAGGGTATTCTACAAGTCCTGCGATTGGGTCGCACACAAGTCCAAGCACATGCAAGATTGCGAATGAACCCGCGTGAAAAATTTGCTCCACGCTTCCTCCTCGCAAGAAGACCATCGCTCCTGCTGCCATCGCTGCTGCTGAGCCTGTCTCTGCTTGGCAACCTCCGTCTGCTCCCGAAAATGTCGCATATTTTCCGAGCAATTGTCCCACTCCAACGGCTGTAAGCATCGCATCTACAAGTTGTTTTCTCGACAAGTTGTATCTTTTTTTGAAACTCATAAGAGCCGCTGGAAGTATTCCCGCTGAACCTGCGGTAGGGCTCGCCACGATTTTTCCCATCGCCGCACTGATTTCCAATGTTGAAAAAGCCATCGCCATCGCTTCTGCGTTAAATTCTCCCACGATTGAATCGCCTTTTTGTGCGTACTTGTGCATTTTGTATGCAAATCCGTCTATCATATGCTGATTAGTCACTGAAGGTGCTTCCAAGAAATCCGTCGCAGATTTTTCCATCACATCTAGCATATGACTGAGTTCACTTCTGATAAATTCTTCGGTTTTTCCCGTTCTTTTGTTTTCTATTTCAACAACGTATTCATAAAAATCTCGATTGTCTTTTTTGCAAGTGTTAATTATTTCTAATGATGTGTCAAACATAAACTCTCCTTAATTTCGCTGAATATATTTTGTGAACAAAAATCTTTTGTCCTTAAGCAGATTTTCAGACAAATCTTCACCGATGTTTTTATCCAACTCGACAATCAAAGTTACAATTCCGTCGTGATTCAAAGTTTTCATTCCTTCAATGTTGTAGCCTCTGTGAGCAAGTTCTGTTGAGATGAATGAAATTATTCCTCTGACATCGACGTATTTCAACAAAATAGTCGGATAGCTTCCAGTAAATTGAACAGCTATTCCGTTTATATCTATAATTTCGATATTTCCGCCACCTATTGATGAACCGATTATATACATAGTTCTTCCATCCTCGTATGTAAAAGTGATTTTTGCGGTATTTGGATGAACATCCCCCAAGTCAGCTTCTCTAAAAACATAATCAAGCCCACGTTCTTTTGCAATCTCGAATGAATTTCTAAGTCTAATATCGTCAGGCTCAATTCCCAAAACCCCTGCCAACAACGCTCTGTCAGTTCCGTGGCCTTTGTAGGTCTTTGCGAACGAACCGTGAAGGTCGAACTCGACTTTCTTGAATTTATTTCCAGCAATCATAAGGGCAGTCTTGGCAATTCTGCAAGCTCCTGCCGTGTGAGAGCTAGAAGGTCCAATCATCACAGGCCCCAAAATATCGAAAATGTTATATTCTCCCATAAAAACCCCCTAAGTAATTTCCGTAACAATTATATCACATCAAATTCACTGTATAAAGAAAATCAGGAAAATTTTCCCGCAAAAACCTGCTAACAAAAGTCAAGCATAACCTGAAATTAATTTCAGGTTATTTG
>NZ_CAMXVC010000016.1 GCF_947252345.1 uncultured Finegoldia sp. | reverse complement strand
AAATATTTCTATGATGAATCAATAAATTACACAGGAATTGATTTAAGTAATGAAATGTTAAGTATTTGTTCAAACAAATTTAGAAATATAAGATTGATTAATCAAAATCTGATAAATTTAGATTTAAAAGAGGATTTTGATTTTGTATTCTCAACATTAGATACCATAAACTATATTTTGGATGAATCAAGCTTACAAGAGTTATTTGTTAAAATTAAGAATATTTGTAACGGAGTATTTATATTTGATGTAAATACTCCGTATAAACTAATAGAAGTTATGGGTAATAATCATTTTGTTTACGAATATGATGATATTTTATACACATGGGTTAATCAATATTATGAAGATGAAAATATTGTAGACTTTTACATTGATTTTTTCTTACGACAAGATAACAATCTGTACAAAAGACTCAAAGAAAATCAAACAGAAAAGGTATATAATTTAGATTCTTTAAAATTTATGCTATACAACAGCGGTTTTAACGATGTCAATATAATTGATTTTGACGATGGAAAATCTTTAAAAGATAATACAAATAGAGCTCTATTTATTTGCTATTAAATTAATGCAAATACTCATTGAGTAAAATAGATTTCTATGTTATATTAGAATAGTAAATTATTTTAATTATTTTAACTGGAGGAAATCATGACAAAAGGTATTGTAAAATGGTTTAATGCCACAAAAGGATTCGGATTTATTTCTACTGAAAATGATGGGGATATTTTCGTTCATTATACAGCTTTGGAAGATAATGGGGAGTATAGGAAACTTGAAGAATCGGAAAAAGTTGAATTTGATATTGTTGAAGGACCTAAAGGATTACACGCTTCAAATGTCAAAAAAATAAAATAGAATTTTAAAATTACCCCTGATTAGGGGTTTTTTATTTGGAGGTAATATGATAAATAAATTATACATAGCAACAGATTGTAGTGAATCATTTAGATTTATAATAGTAGACTCGACAGAGTTGGTTCAATCAATTAGAAATATACACAAAACTTCTGCTACAGCATCAGCTGCCTTGGGAAGATTAGCAACCATGGCTTCAATAATGAGTCATGAATTAAAAAACGAAGCTCACAATATAACTTTAAATTTACAAGGTAATGGAAAGGGCGGAATGTTAATTTCAACTGTAAATGGTAAAGGTGAAGTCAAAAGTTATGTCACGAATCCACAATGTGATTTAGCTCCAAAACAAAATCGGAAATTAAATGTTGGAGGGTTTGTAGGGAATGATGGGTTACTTACTGTCATAAAAGATTATAAATTAAAAGAACCATATATAGGACAGACAAAACTTGTTTCTGGTGAAATTGCAGAAGATTTCAGTCATTATTTCTATCAATCTGATCAAAGACCAACTGTCGTATCATTGGGAGTTTTAGTAGATACTGATTTGTCAATAAAGAGTGCTGCTGGACTGTTTATTCAAGCGCTACCTGGATTTGATGAATCTTTGATAGATAAATTAGAAAAAGATATTAATAATTTACCGCCAATTTCATCATTGTTTACATCTCATTGCAACCCATTCGAAGTTTTAAACAAATATTTTCAAGATTTTGATTTAAAACTATTGGGTGAAAAAGATATTAAATACTTGTGCGATTGTAATAGAAAAAGAGTTGAAAAATCCCTGATTTCATTAGGAAAAGATACGTTGAATGAATTGATAGAAAATGACGGACATGCTGAATTAGTATGTGATTTTTGTAATAAAAAATATAATTTTACAAAAGAAGAATTAATTAATTTACGGGATAATATTTAGGAAGGTGTTAATTGAAAATAATAAAACTTACTGAAGGAAATATATACAAAGCTCTAATTTCATTGTCAGTACCAATTATGGCAACATCTTTTATTCAGATGAGTTATAATTTGATGGACTTATTTTGGCTAGGTAGATTATCAATTGAATCTGTAGCCGCAGCTGGAACTGTCGGCTTTTTTGGATGGTTGAGCTATGCTATTTGTATGATGCTAAGTGTAGGAGTTCAAATAACTGTTGCAGATTCAATTGGAAGGGATGATTTGGATTCAGTAGAAAAATTTATATCAAATGCAATAAAATTTGCTTTACTAATAGGATTTGCTTTTATCACGTTAATGATTATTTTCAAAATTCAAATTATTCATTTTTTTAATTTAGATTCTTCAGTAAATAAATTAGCATTTGAATATTATGGATTTTTTGTTGCCTCCATATTTTTCAATTTCGTTAACCCTGTTTTAACTGGAATATTAAATGGTCAGGGTCAAAGCAAAATACCATTCATAATCAATACAATTTCTTTAGCAATCAATATATTACTTGATCCTATTTTTATTTTTGGATTTGGTTTTATAAAGCCTATGGGTATTAGAGGTGCAGCTCTAGCAACTTTTATTGCACAATTGTCTGCTTGTATTATGTTTATGATTGTCAGAATTGAATATTTTAAATATCTAAAGAAAAGAATGCACTTAATTTATCTCAAAAAATTATTTGTTTTGGGTTTTCCGATTGCTCTACAAGAATGTTTATTTGCAATATTTTCAATAATTATGGCAGCAATTATTGCGCATTGGGGAAAAGAGGCCATTGCTGCACAAAAAATAGGAAATCAAATAGAGTCTATAACTTGGCTAACTGTAGGTGGATTTAGTGTCGCTTTATCGACTTTTATTGCACAAAATAATGGAGCTCAAAATTATAAAAGAGTAATGGAAGGATTTATTAAAGGACTGAAAATTTGCATTAGTATCGGAATTCTAACTACAATATTACTATTTTGTTTTGCTCTACAGTTATATAAATTATTTATTCCTAATGAACCAATCACATTGGGAATAGGGGTTATTTACCTTAGAATTTTATCTTTCTCAGAAGTTTTTATGACTATTGAAATAGCTACAACTGGTTTTATGAATGGATTGTCGTTGACAAAATATCCCTCTATAAATGGAATTATATTTAATTTCATAAGGATTCCTTTGTCACTTTTTGTTATGTATTCAAATTTAAGAATAGAGTGGATATGGATTATAATTTCATCTTTAGTAATATGTAAAGGAATTAACTTATTTATTATTTTCTATCTTAAAATTTATAAAAACAGGTTGAGATATTTATTGGATTAAAAATACCAAAAAGATTCTTTTTAAGAATCTTTTTGGTATTTTTGTTTTATCTAAGTTTTAGAGCTATCTCAAAAAATTTGTTAATGAATTTATTGATTACTATATCAAACTCACCAATAGTTTCCAACATTTCAGTTCCAAATCTTTTTTTGAACTCATATAATCCGGCCTCGTGGTCAACCATATTATCTTCTGGAGTATATCCAGAAACCCCTCCAAAATCATAAGAAGTACATCCTTTTTCTATCGCTCTTTTAATCATAGTCCATTGCATTAGATAATTAGGACTCAAATCTCTAAATTCATTTGAAGAAGCACCATACAAATAATATGATTTTTTTCCACAAAAAGTTAGAATAGCACCTGATAATACAATTTCTTCAACGCCATCTTTTGAGTATTCGAGCATTTGATTAATTAAATCTTGACATCTTTTTTCTCTATTATCAAGAACATCTAATTCTTTTAATAAATTTTCTTTTTTTTCATCATCAATGTCTTTTTCTATTTTTGATTCTGTTTTTTTCTTATCTTTTTGTATTTGTATTATTTCTTCTTCATTTGATTTCTTTACTTCAGTAGGTATTAATTTTGTTAAATATAATTCACAATCATTTTCAGGCTCAAGTGCATCAAATAAATTTTCAAAATATTGATGACTTCTGTGGTTAAATCCATCTCTTGTTGCCGTAATCTCCATTAATTTAGAGAATTTAATTAATTCAGACTTATCACATTTTTTGCATATTAGTCCGTTTTTTAATGATTTTTTTATAACACTTCTAGTTCTTGGTTGAAAAGACTTCATAACGTCTTTTTCTGAGCGGGATATATCCGTAATCATATAGAATCTTGGTTGTGTATAAGCCAATCCTTTTTTTAGCCCATGATGGTAGCATCCTAATTTTTTTAAAAAAGGTATTAAATTTTGGTTTAAACAGGAAACCTGAGGGTCAAATTTTAATACAAAAGCCTTATTTCTTTTACAATATTGTTTAAGTAAATTTAATGTTGCTGTTACGTCGTCTTTGTTATCATAATCAACTACAGGTCCTTTTGGTGCATATGCAAAATAATAGGGAAGTGCTGGAAATTTTTTAAACAAAATCAAACAAGTAGATATTAATTTACCATTTTTTTCAATACCTACACTTTTTCCAATCCATCCTTTTTTCACAAATTGCCAATTGTACAATTGATTTAATTCACCATATTTATGATTTTTTACAAAATTATCTTGTTGTTCTTTAGTCAAAGTAACTATTTCATAGCTCATTTTTTCACATCCTTAACTTACATTATTATACCACAAAAAATTTTATTATATTTTTCCATTGTATTAAAAATAGAGCATTCATTGAATGCTCTATCTAAAAAGTAAGAAGTTAAATTATTTTAAATTTTCTTTTGCTGCTGCTTGTGCTGCTGCTAATCTTGCAATTGGAACTCTATATGGGGAACAAGATACATAGTCCAAACCAATTCTGTGACAGAATTCAACGCTTTCTGGGTCACCCCCGTGCTCACCACAAATTCCTACATGTAATTTTGAGTTTGAAGATTTGCCTTTTTCAATAGCCATCTTAATTAATTGTCCAACACCTTCTTGGTCCAATCTTTCAAATGGGCTTCTTTCATAAATTTTATTTTCTTTATATTCTGATAAGAATTTGCCAGCATCATCTCTAGAAAATCCGAATGTCATTTGTGTCAAATCATTTGTTCCAAAGCTAAAGAAATCTGCTTCTTGTGCAATTTCGTCAGCCATCAAGCAAGCTCTAGGTATTTCTATCATTGTTCCAATTTCATAATCTAATTTTTGATTAGTTTCTTCAAAAACCATATTAATTTCTTGTATAATTTGGTCTTTTACGTATTTTAACTCTCTCTTTTCTCCAACTAGAGGAATCATAATATGTGGAACAATATTATTTGATGTTTCTTCTTTAACTCTTATCGCAGCACTCATTATTGCACGCGCTTGCATTCTATAAATTTCTGGATATGTCACAGCAAGTCTACATCCTCTGTGACCAAGCATTGGATTTACTTCGTGAAGCTCAAGAATAATATCATTAACTTCATCATATGTTAAATCCATTTCCTTTGCTAATTCTTCAATATCTGATTTTTCTTTTGGCAAAAATTCATGCAAAGGTGGATCTAATAATCTAATCGTAACTGATAATTCTCCCATTTCTTTGTATATATTGTAGAAATCATCTTCTTGGAATGGTCTTAATTTATCTAGGGCCTTCTTTCTTCTTTCAGTTGTAGTTGAAAGTATCATTTGTCTTACGATAGGGATTCTTTCTTCGTTGAAGAACATATGCTCAGTTCTAGTCAATCCTATTCCTTCAGCACCAAACTCTTTTGCTTGATGAGCGTCTTTTGGAGTATCAGCATTTGTTTTTACACCTAATCTTTTTATTTCATCGACCCATTTCATAAATTGAGCAAAGTTTCCAGTTAATTTTGGATTTACTTTTGAAATTTCACCTTTATAAACATAACCAGTACTACCATCTAATGAAATAAAATCTCCTTCTTTTAATTCAATATTTTTTCCTCTAATTACTTTGTTTTCTTCATCAACTCTAATTTCACTAGCACCAGCTACGCAACAAGCTCCCATACCACGAGCAACAACCGCTGCATGAGAAGTCATTCCTCCTCTTGCAGTTAAAATACCTTCTGCCTTTATCATACCTTCAATATCTTCAGGTGAAGTTTCTTGACGAACTAAAATAGATTTGATTCCTTTTTCTGCTGCTTTTTTGCAGTCTTCAGCACTAAAATAAATGTGTCCACTTGCAGCGCCAGGAGATGCTGCCAAACCTTTAGTAATTATTTCAGCGTTTTCTAATTCTTTTTGGTCAAAAGTAGGGTGTAGCAATTGGTTTAGACTGTTAGGTTCGATTCTCAAAATTGCTTCTTCTTTTGTAATTAAACCTTCATTAACTTGGTCTACGGCAACGTTTAAAGCACTAATAGCGGTTCTTTTTCCGTTTCTTGTTTGAAGCAAATACAACTTAGAATTTTCTATAGTGAACTCTAAATCTTGCATATCCTTATAATGTTCTTCAAGCCTTTTTGCTATTTTAGAAAACTGTTCATAAACATCTGGCATTACATCTTTTAAATGACTTATAGGTTGAGGTGTTCTTATTCCTGCAACAACGTCTTCACCTTGTGCATTCATCAAAAATTCACCGAATAATTTGTTTTCACCAGTTGCTGGATTTCTTGAGAACGCAACTCCAGTACCTGAAGTATTACCCATATTTCCGAATACCATTGATTGAATATTTACAGCTGTTCCAAGATTATCATCTATTCCATTGATTTGTCTGTAAATTTTAGCTCTAGGATTATTCCATGATTTGAAAACAGCTTCAATTGCGTATTTCAATTGGTCAATAGGGTCTTGTGGAAATTCTTCATTCATTTCGCTCTTATAAATTTCTTTAAATTTCTCTACAATTTTTTTCAAATCTTCACTATCAAGGTCAGTATCATCTTTAACGTTTTTTTCTTCTTTTATTTTATCTAGTTCATTTTCAAATAAAACTTTAGGAATTTCTCTAGCGACATCTGAAAACATTTGAATGAATCTTCTGTATGAATCATAAGCAAATCTTTCATTGTTTGTTGATTTAGCAAGTCCCTTAACGGATTTATCATTCAAACCTAAATTTAATATTGTATCCATCATACCTGGCATTGAAAATACCGCGCCAGAACGAACTGAAAAAAGTAGTGGATTTTCTTCGTCTGAAAATCTTTTATTGAGCTCTTTTTCAGTTTCACTTATATGAGATTTAATTTCTTCAAATAAACCATCCCATAATTTTTCGTTTTCTTGATAAAATTTGTTACAAGCTTCTGTAGTAATAGTGAATCCAGTTGGAACAGGAATATCTAAATTAGTCATTTCAGCTAAGTTAGCACCTTTTCCACCGAGAAGACTTCTCATATCTTTATTACCTTCTCTAAAACTGTAAACGTATTTCTCTGTCATTTAAAAACTCCTTTTAATCATTCATTTTTTTCAGATGTCTGATAATAATTTCAGCTGTTTCTTCAATAGCACGGTCAGAAACATTTATGATTGGACATCCAATTTTTTTCATAATTTTTTCAGCGTGGTCAAGTTCATCAAGTATTCTACCTAAATCAGAGTAAGAACTCTCAGTTGGTAATCCCATTGATTTAAGCCTTTCCTTCCTGATTTTATTTAATTTATCAGGAGAATTAGTAAGACCTATGACTCTTTTTGGTTCTATTTCAAAAAGTTCTTTAGGAACTGGTGACTCTGGAACAAGTGGAATATTGCAAACTTTATAATGCTTATTTGCTAGATACATTGATAGTGGAGTTTTAGAAGTTCTTGATACACCAATAATTGTAATATCGGCTCTCTTAACACCTCTTGGATCTTTTCCATCATCATATCTAACAGCAAATTCTATGGCATCAATTCTTTTAAAATAGTGTTCATCTAATTTTCTCAATGCACCTGGATTTGTAGCTGGGGAGCGTTTGGTTAATCTTTGAATAGCAACAATTGATGGTGTTAAAACATCAACAGATAAAATGTTGTGCATATCACAGAATTTTTTCAAACTATCGATCAAACTTTCCTCAACTAAACTATAATATATGATAATATTGTCCAGTTCTAAACATTTATTTAATGTAGAATTAAGATGCTCAATAGATCGGATATGTCCAAATAAGTGAAATTCAGCATTATCACAGGTAATATCAAACTGAGCCAATGCAGCTCTTGCAATTTGGTCTCCTGTGTCCCCGGTAGAATCCGACAAAACTACCAGATTTATTTTTTCCATAATTCACCCCTTTAAATGTATTATTAATTTAATTATACATCATTTTGTAAATTTTTAAATAGAAACATTGTTAATTAAATTAAAAACACATTAACTGATAAGTGCTAACTATATTTTAATTTTTATTATTAAAATTTGCTTATCATTTTGTTGCTTTTGTGATATCATTTTATTACAAAATAATTTTTAGTAGGTGATAACTTGAAAAATATGTTTGATGAAGATAATAACAAACATAAAGAAAATAAAGGCTATAATTCTTCAAAGAGTAACAGTATTTGCAAACCTAAATCATCCAAAAAATCACATACTTGGATTTGGATAGTATCTTTTGTTCTTGGAATATACTTTGTAATTTCTATATTTTTTAGCATAATGACTTATCCAAATGCAAAGATTAATGGAACTAGTCTTGGTTTAAGAAAAATTTCTGAAGTAGCTAACATATTCGATGAAGAAACAACAACGATTATTGGTAGAGATAATAAAACCATAAAAATCAATAATAATGATTCTGGATTAAAACAAATTCCGCTTGAAAATCAAGTTTATATTCAAAACGGATTTCTCTGGCCAATTGAACTCATAAAGGGAAGCGAAACTGATGTAAAAGTGAAAAAATCAGTAAATTCAGAAATGTTAAAAAATACTTTAAAAAAATCTGAATTATTTAAAAATGTAAAAGCTCCAAAAAACGCTCAGCTTTTATTTGAAAATAATAAAGCTGTTATTAAACCTGAAGAGTTAGGGAATAAACTTGACATAGATAAAGTTTTAAATTCCGTTATAAAAGGATTTAATGAAAATAAAGATGAAATTAAATTGTCATCAGAATATTTTAATCCCGATGTAACAGCTAAAGCTCTTGAGCCCAACAAACAAGAACTCGAAAATATCGCAAAAGCTTCAATAACTTTGAAACTTCCAGATGGACAATCACAAAAAATTGAAGATAACTCGATATTTCTTGATGAAAATTACAAATTTGAAAATAAAAAAGTGAGAATCTTTGTTGATGAATTGAAGTCTAAATATGAAGTTACTGGTAAAAAGTTTGATTTCACTACTCATAATGGCAAAAACATCAAAGTTGACGCAAAAGTTTTTGGAAATGAAATCAACAAGAAAAAAACTGTGGCATTGATTACAGATGCCTTAATGCATGGCAAAACCATCGATAGCGAACTTGTTTACACCAGAAAAAGTCGTAATAACGGTATTTTAGGCAACACTTATATAGAGATAAGTCTTAGTGCTCAACATATGTGGTACTATCGTAATGGAAAATTAGTTCTTGATACACCTGTTGTTACAGGAGACCCATCAATAAATCACGCCACACCAACTGGGCTATTTGAAATTTGGTCAAAAGAAAAAGACAGATTTTTAAGAGGTGATAATCCAGACGGAACCAAATACAAAGTTCACGTTGACTATTGGATGCAAATAGATTATACGGGTGTAGGTATTCATGATACAAAAGCTAGAGTCGCGTATGGTGGACAAATATACAGAGGTGCTGGAAGTCACGGATGTATTAACACTCCTATAAGAAAAGTAAAAGAAATTTACAATACAGCACAAAATGGAATGCCAGTAATTATATATTAAATTTTAGTCGATTATTTTGAATAAAAAATAGTCGACTTTTTTATTTCAAAATACTCTATTAAATGTTATCCTATAAGTATAGAAAAGAGGGATAAAATGGATTCTGAATTATTGCTATTTTTGAGTAGTACTAATATTAACTATAATTGGATTAATTTGATATTGGATAAATACGAAACATTTGATGATTTAAAATACGATAAAGTAAAAAAAATGATGGATATTGAACCTAAGATTTATAACTTTTTAAATAAATATTTGCCAAAATATGACTTAAATACATATAAAGAAAAGTTATGGAAAAATAATATTAAATACACCACTTACGGCGATAAAAAATATCCTAAAAGATTGTTAAACATATCTGATCCACCTTTTACATTATATTACAAAGGTGATTTGTCAGAAGATTACGATAATTCAGTTGCATTTGTAGGTGCTAGAAAATGTTCACAATATGGCTCTTATTCTTGTAAAAAATTTGTATCGGAAATCTCTCAATACAAAATACCTGTAATAAGTGGTTTGGCATTAGGAATTGATAAAATATCACATCAGACAGCTCTTGAAAATAATAATAAAACAATTGGGGTTTTGGGATGTGGAATCGACCAAATTTATCCAAAAAGCAATTTTAGATTATTTCAAGATATGATTGACTCTAATAATGGTGTTATTATTAGTGAATATCCTTTCGGAATACAGCCACTTCCATTTAATTTTCCATTTAGAAACAGAATTATATCCGGTTTATCACTTGCAACAGTTGTTATAGAGGCAAAAGAAAAAAGTGGAACTTTAATTACATCATCATATGCTTTGTCACAAGGTAGAGAAATTTTTGCTGTTCCAGGGAATATAACTTCAGTTTATTCTACGGGAACTAACCAATTAATTAAAGATGGTGCATTTCTATTGAATGATATAACAGATATTATTAGTCAAATTCCGGAATTTCAAGATAAATTTATTGCAAAGCCAAAAATTGATTATGATTTGAACGAGATTGAGTCGCAAATAGTTAATTTATTAAAACAATCTCCAAATTCACCTGATGAATTATCACTTAAGTTAAACTATGATATTTCGGAAGTTCTTATGAGTCTAACGAAAATGGAACTTTTAGGTATAGTTGTTGATGTTGGTAGCAAATACTCATTAAGTTAAATCGTATAATATGATATAATAAATTTGAATTTTAAAGAGGAGCAATGATATGGACAAAAAACAATTAGCAATTAATACTATTAGATTATTATCTGTAGAGATGATACAAAAAGCAAATTCAGGACATCCGGGATTACCTTTAGGAGCAAGTCCTATGGCATTTACATTATACAATGACATAATGAATTTTTCTCCAAAACACAGCGATTGGATTAACAGAGACCGTTTTATTTTATCTGCAGGACATGGTTCAGCGATGTTATATTCCATATTGCATTTATTTGGATTTGGTTTGACTATGGATGATTTAAAACAGTTCAGACAATTAAACAGTTTAACACCTGGTCATCCTGAATTTAATCACACAAAAGGAATAGATGCGAGTACTGGCCCTTTAGGTCAAGGGTTGAGTATGGCTGTAGGTATGGCAATTGCTGAAGAATATATGGCAAGCCAATTTAACACAGAAAATCACAAAATTTTCGACAACTATACGTATACTATAGTAGGAGATGGTTGCTTACAAGAAGGAATAACAAACGAAGCTAGTTCGATTGCTGGAGCTTTAAAATTATCAAAATTAATATGTTTGTACGATTCTAATAACATAACCATTGAAGGTGACACTAAAAACATTTTCTCAGAAAATGTTAGAGCTAGATACGAAGCCTTGGGTTGGGATACTTATTTTGTCGAAGATGGTAATGATATTGAATCGATAAAAAAATCTATAGAAATGGCCAAAACTACAGACAAGCCATCATTTATTGAGATAAAAACAAAGATCGGGTATGGCAGCGTTGTAGAAAATTCTGCTAAAGCTCATGGTTCACCAATTGGACAAGAAAATATTCCAAGTTTGAAAGAAAAATTAGGATTGGATTTCGAAGAAGATTTTTACGTACCTGAAGAAGTAAAAGAATTGTTCAAAGAATCTATAGAAAAAAAAGAATCCTACTACAATAAATGGGAAAAAATGTTTGAAGATTACAAATCAAAACATAAAGATTTGTATGATAAGTTAATGAAATTCTTGTCGAGAGAAATTGACGAAAATTACCTTGATTCAGAAGAATTTACTAGTTTTGAAAAAGACACAGCTACAAGAGCATATTCGTATATTTTATTAAATAGATTAAAAAATAAGCAATTAAACGTTGTAGGTGGTTCTGCTGATTTAGCTCCTTCAAATAAAACATTTATGGACGGTTTAGACGTATTTACTAGTTCCAATAGAACTGGAAGAAATTTCCAATTTGGAATTAGAGAACACGCAATGGCAGCTATATCGAATGGAATAAGTTTATATGGCGGATTGATTCCATATTGTGCAACATTTTTAGTGTTTAGTGATTATTTAAAAGCATCTATTCGTCTATCTTCTTTGATGAATAGACAGGTAATATATATATTTACACATGATTCTGTAGGAGTAGGTGAAGATGGACCAACTCATCAACCTATAGAACAATTAGCAATGTTGAGAACAATTCCTAATTTAAACACTATTAGACCTGCAGATGGATTTGAGACAGCAATGGCATATAAAATCGCATTGGAAAGTAAAAGCAATCCAACAGCTTTAGTATTATCAAGACAAACTTTGCCTAATTTAAAAGAAACCAACGAACAAGCATTAAAGGGAGGATATATTGTTAAAAAACAAGAATCTCCGGATTTGTTAATTATAGCAACTGGTTCAGAACTAAAATTAGCTATTGACGCTAGTGAAATACTTGAAAAAGAAGGAATTAGAACTCAAGTAGTATCTATGATGAGCCAGGAAATTTTTGATAAACAAGATGATAATTATAAAAATCAAGTAATACCTAAAAATATCGAAAAAAGAGTAAGTATTGAATGCTTATCGACATTTGGCTGGCAAAAATATACTGGCATAAATGGATTAAATATTGGTATTAATGATTTTGGAATGAGTGCTCCGGGTGAAGAAGTAATGGAATATTTTGGCTTTACAACTGACCAAATTGTAACTAAAATAAAAAAATATTTATAGGAAAAATACCATCAAGAATTTATTTCTTGGTGGTGCTTTTTCTTTTATAAAAGATTGATTTATTAAATTGAAATACTATTTTATTTATGGTATATTTTTATGGGAATATTAAATAATTGAAGAGGTGAATATGTTTAATATCGTGCTCTTAGAACCAGAAAAACCTTCTAATACTGGAAATATAGGCAGAAGTTGCGTTTTAACAAACTCAAGATTACATTTAGTGAGGCCATTTAGTTTCAGATTAGATGATAAACTTTTAAAAAGGTCTGGAATGGACTATTGGGAAAAGGTTGATTTAGTTATTCACGACGATATGGATGAGTTCTTAAATTCTATAAAAGGCAATAAGCGTGTTTTTTATGTAGAAACTTTCGCTACTCATTATTATCATGAATTTGAATATAAAGATGGAGATTATTTTGTTTTTGGAAAAGAATCTTCAGGAATAGATAAAGAATTGGTTAAACAAAACCAAGACCATTCTATTAAAATTCCAATGAATATGGATATTGACAGGTCTTTAAATTTAGCTAATTCGTGCAATATTATTTTGTTTGAAGCACTTAGACAAATAGATTTTCCAGGATTAAAATAGGAGGTTTTATGGAAATTATAACTCCGGTTTTAGGTGGGTTAGCGCTTTTCTTGTTTGGTATGACAATGATGGGTGAGGGTCTGCAAAAATCGTCAGGTAACAAATTAAAAAAAATAGTTGGTTCATTAACGCGTAACAAATATATCGGAGTTTTATTAGGTATTGTAGTTACAATGGTAATTCAATCTTCATCAGCAACAACAGTAATGGTTGTCGGCTTTGTAAATGCTGGAATAATGACACTAACACAAGCAGTAGGAGTAATTATTGGTGCTAATGTTGGTACTACAATAACAGCACAAATAATAGCTTTCGATGTGTCGAAATACGCTCCTTTAATCGTGGCATTTGGTGTTTTATTATACATGAGTGCAAAAGACGATAGAATTAAAAATTTAGGAGAAGTTTTTGTAGGATTAGGTTTGATATTTATTGGGATGAATACAATGGGTGAAGGACTAAATCCTCTATCAAAACAAGCATGGTTTGAAAACGCATTATTAAAGTTAAATTCTCCGGTTCTAGGTGTTTTTGTTGGATTTATCTTAACAACAGCTGTGCAATCATCTTCAGCCTCTATAGGTTTGATACAAGCATTAGGAAAACAAGGATTATTGACTATTAATCAAGCTGCTCCTTTACTATTAGGTGGTAATATTGGTACTACTACTACAGCGTTGTTATCCTCAATTGGGGCCGGTAAAAATGCCAAAAGAGCTGCAATAATACATTTACTATTCAACGCAGTTGGAACAATATTAGTTCTATTATTTTTGAATAAAATTATGCAAAATATCGTTTATATGATTACTCCGCTCAACACATCTAGGCAAATAGCAAATTATCACACTATATTTAATTTAATAAATGTTGCGTTGCAACTTCCTGTATCTAATCTATTAGTTAAAATTGCAATGAAAATCGTTCCAGGAGAAGAGCATGCAAAAGATTTGCAATATCTTGATGATAGAATCTTAGAAACACCGACGATTGCCGTAGAACAAGCTAGACTTGAAGTTATTCGAATGAGCGATGTTGTATATCAAAACTTTAAAAATGTTGACGAATATTTTACAACGGGCAATAAAAAACTGAGAAATAAAATCGAAGAAGAAGAAAAAAGAATTAATAATTTAGAAAAACACATAGTTGAATACTTGGTCAAATTATCAAATAAATCTATATCTGACGAAGAGCATACACAAATATTTATTATGCAAGATATGTTAAATGACCTAGAAAGAATTGGTGACCACGTTGAAAATATTTGTGGAATAGTGACATTGATTTATGATGATGAAAAAGCTTTTAGCAAAGTTGCAATTGAAGAATACAAAGATTTGTATTCAAATGTTGAAAATGCAATAATTGATGCGACAAAGTCATTTAAAAAGAATGATGAATCATTAGCTTCTAAAGTAGCCGATATTGAAAACAACGTAGACTTTTTAGAAAAAAAATACAGGCACAATCATATTAATAGAATAAATAATAATGAATGTGACCCTACTGTAGGAGTAAATTTCTTAGATATTTTATCTAATTTGGAAAGAATTTCTGACCATTGTACAAATATAGCTAACTATATACTGCACATAGAAGTTTAAAATTGTTTCTATTCTGCAAATTATGGGTATATAATTAAAGTATTTAAAATGAATATTTCAAGGAGGAAGAAATGAGAGTAGCAATTAGTGGTTTTGGAAGGATTGGTAGAGATGTAACTAGGATTTTAGTTCAAAAAAATGATCCTAATCTCGAACTAGTAGCATTGAATATTACAAGTGATTTAAAAACAAACGCTCATTTGTTAAAATATGATTCAATTTATCGTACTTTCGATAAAGAAATAAAGGTATTATCAGATTCAAAAATAAAAATTGGTGAGAAAGAAATAACTGTGGTAAACAATAGAAATCCAGAAGAATTACCCTGGAAAGAATTAGGGGTAGATTTAGTTATTGATTCTACAGGTGCTTTCAAAGATAGAGAAGGATTGTCAAAGCACTTAAAGGCTGGTGCAAAAAAAGTTTTATTAACCGCTCCAGGAAAATCTGATGTTAAAATGATTGTGGTAGGTGTTAATGACAAGGAATATGACCCTGAAAATGATGATATTATTTCTAACGCTTCTTGCACAACAAATTGCTTGGCTCCAATAGCTAAAGTGTTGGATGACGAGTTCGGAATAGTAAAAGGATTAATGACAACAATTCACGCCTATACTCATGACCAAAATATTCAAGATGCACACCACAAGGATTTAAGACGTGCTAGAGCTGCAGCTTTGAGTATGATACCAACTACGACTGGTGCTGCAAAAGCTGTTGGAAAAGTTCTTCCTCAATTAGAAGGAAAAATGACTGGATTTGCTGTTCGCGTTCCTACACCAACTGGCTCTATAACAGATTTAACTGCTATTTTAGAAAAGGAAGTTACAAAAGATGAAGTTAATCAAGCTATGAAAAAAGCTAGCGAAGGTGATTTAAAGGGTATATTAGGCTATTCTGAAGACCAGCTAGTATCATCAGATATAATTGGTGATGAAAGAAGTTCAATATTCGATGCTGATATGACTTATGCTCTTGGAAATATGATTAAGATTGCTTCATGGTATGACAATGAATGGGGTTATAGCATGAGAGTATTTGATTTAGCTAAAATTATAGCTACAAGAAAATAAATGTTAATTAGAGTCGATGCTGTTTTATTTGCTATCGACTCTTTTAAAAGGAAGTGATATTAATGAACAAAAAAACTTTAAAAGATTTGGATGTAAACAATAAAAGAGTACTAGTAAGAGTTGACTATAATGTGCCAATAAAAAACGGGGTAATTACAGATACAAATCGAATCGATGCTTCTATTCCAACAATAAAATTTTTACTAGATAACAATGCCAAAGTAATATTAATGAGTCATCTAGGCAGACCAAAAGGCGAAGCTAAAGAAGAATACTCTTTGAAGCCTGTAGCTGAAAAGCTTTCTGAAATAATTGGTCAACAAGTTAAATTTATTGATAATAACAATGTCGTCGATGATTCAGTAATAGAAGAAAGTAAAAAGTTAAACAAAAAAGAAATAATGTTAATTCAAAATACTAGATTTAGAAAAGAAGAAGAAAAAAATGACGAATCATTTTCTAAGCAATTATCTGAATTAGCTGACATATATATAAATGACGCCTTTGGTACTAGTCATAGGGCTCATGCTTCTAATGTTGGGGTTTCGAAGTTTTTACCAAGTGCAGTAGGTTTGTTGATTCAAAAAGAACTCGAAATAATGGGAAAAGCTTTAGAAAATCCTGAAAGACCTTTCACTGCTATATTGGGAGGCGCTAAGGTGTCTGATAAAATTGGAGTTATTGAAAATTTATTAGACAAAGTGGATACAATACTTATTGGTGGAGCAATGGCATTCACTTTTATTAAGTCAAAAGGTAAAAACGTCGGAAAATCATTAGTTGAAGATGATAAACTAGAATTAGCTAGTTCTTTACTTAATAAAGCGCAAGAAAAAGGAGTTAAGATATTCTTGCCAGTTGATTTTGTAGTAGCTAAAGAAATGAATGAAGAAAGTGAGTCGAAAATAATTTCTCTTGACGAATTTACTGACAATTTAGCTGGTTTTGACATTGGATATAAGACAATAAGGATATTTGATGAAGAAATTCAAAAATCAAAAACAATTGTTTGGAATGGTCCAATGGGAGTATTTGAAATCGCAAAATTTAGTAAAGGAACTTTTGAAATTGCGAACTCTCTAGCTAAATCAAACGCTATAACTATAGTTGGCGGTGGTGATAGTGCATCTGCTATTGCAAAATCTGGAAATAAAAATAAAATTACGCACGTATCCACCGGAGGAGGGGCTTCATTAGAATTTTTAGAAGGTAAAACCCTACCAGGAATTGATTGTATTGATGAGAGATAAGATTATGAGAAGACCATTAATTGCAGGAAACTGGAAAATGAACAATACAGATAGTGAAACTTTAGATTTTGTAAAAAAGCTAAAAAACCTTGAACTATCTGAAAAAGTAGAAACTTGTATCATTGCTCCATTCACTTCACTAAAAACCTTGTCAAAAGAATTTGAATTTTCGGATATATCAGTAGGTGCTCAGAATATGTATTTTGAAGAGTATGGTGCCTTCACAGGTGAAATATCACCCAAAATGCTTAAAGATTTAGGTGTGAATTATGTAATAATAGGGCATTCTGAGAGAAGAACTATTTTTAATGAAGATGATGAATTATTAAATAAAAAAATTATATCAGCTTTAAATAATAGATTGAAACCAATTTTATGCTGTGGGGAAAATTTAGAACAAAGACAAGCAAATAAACAAAACGAAGTTGTTGAAAATCAGTTAAAAGCAGATTTAAAAAATATTTCATCTGATATGATAAATAATAATTTAGTTATTGCTTATGAACCTCTATGGGCAATCGGAACAGGAAAAACAGCTTCAAGCGATAATGCTCAAGAGATGTGCCACTTTATTAGAAATCTATTATCCGAAATATATAACAATGAATTAGCCAATAAAATAAGGATTCAATATGGAGGAAGTGTTAAACCGAGCAATATATCTGAAATTATGTCTAAAAATGATATTGATGGAGTTTTAGTAGGAGGTGCTAGTTTAGAAGTTGAAAGTTTTTCTAAACTAATAAATTATGGAGAATAATTTAAATAAATTGATTTTAATAATACTTGACGGATGGGGATTAGGAAAGGATTATCCTGGTAATGTCATTAGGCTTGCAAACACACCTAATTTTGATAAGTTAATGAGAGAGTATCCTAATTCTCAACTTATAGCTTCCGGAAACGAAGTTGGTCTTCCAGCTGGACAAATGGGAAATTCTGAAGTAGGCCATATGAATATAGGCTCTGGAAGGATAATATTTCAAGATTTAAGTAAAATTTCAAATGAAATCGAAAATGGTAAATTTTATGAAAATAAAGTATTAACTAATATTATTTTAAAAACAAAAGAAAAAAGTAAAAAATTACACTTGATGGGATTATTGTCATCCGGAGGTGTTCATTCGCATTATAATCATTTAGTCGCCATTTTAAAATTATGTAAAAAACTTGATTTTTCAAATGTTGCAATACACTGCTTTACAGATGGACGTGATGTATCACCTACAACTGCCATAAAAGATATAGCAAATTTAGAAAAGGACATATCTCAAATAGGAGTTGGTGAAATAGCATCGATTTGTGGAAGATTCTACGCAATGGATAGAGATAAAAGATGGGACAGAACTAAACAAACATATGATGTTATTACAAAAGGAGACGGACATAAAACTGATAATCCTATACAATATTTAAAGGATAGTTATGATAAAAACATTACAGATGAATTTATAGAGCCTTGTTCTGTAATAAATAATGGAAAAATTACAAAAGTATCAGATGGAGATTCTTTCATATTCATCAATTTTAGACCAGATCGTGCAAGACAATTAACTCGAGCATTTGTTGATGACGATTTTGATGGATTTGACAGAAAAAAATTTAACGATATAGATTTTGTAACTATGACTCAATACGATAAGACAATACAAAATGTTGATATAGCATATCCAAAACAAGAATACAATAATGTTTTAGGTCAAATTATTTCAAAAAAAGGCTTAAAACAATTGCGAATTGCCGAAACAGAAAAATACGCTCACGTTACTTTCTTCTTTAATGGTGGCATTGAAAAAGAATTTGATAATGAAGATAGAATATTAGTTCCTTCTCCAAAAGTTTCTACTTATGACCTAAAACCAGAAATGAGTGCAATTGAGGTAAAAAATCATGTAGTTGATGTCATAAAAAAAGATATTTATGATTTAATTATTTTAAATTTTGCAAATTCTGATATGGTAGGGCATACTGGTATTATACCCGCTGATAAAATTGCGGTAGAAACTGTCGATAGATGCCTAGGAGATATTTTAAACGAAATTGATAGTAACGGAAAATATTATGCTCTTATTACCGCAGACCACGGTAATAGTGAATATTTAATTGATGAAAAAACAGGAGGGCCATTTACTGCGCATACAACAAATCCTGTTCCACTTATTGAATATCCAGATAAAAGCATAAAATTAAATAATGGATTATTATCTGATATTGCACCGACAATATTAGAATTAATGAAAATAGAACAACCTTCTGAAATGACAGGTAAATCTTTAATTAAAAAGGAGAAATAAAATGAGTTCAATAATCGATATTTACGCAAGAGAAGTACTAGATTCTAGAGGGAATCCAACAGTTGAGGTAGAAGTTTACACAGAATCTGGGGCAATGGGTTCAGCAATAGTACCATCTGGGGCTTCAACAGGTGTGCATGAAGCAGTAGAGTTAAGAGATAATGATGAATGTAGATTTTTGGGAAAAGGCGTTCAAAAAGCTGTGGACAATGTTAATTTAGAAATAGCAGATGAATTAGTTGGATGGGATGTTTTTGACCAAGTTGGAATTGATAATTATTTAATCGAATTGGATGGAACAGAAAATAAATCTAGACTTGGTGCTAATGCCATCCTCGGAGTTTCTCTAGCAGTTGCAAAAGCTGCAGCAGACGAAAATGGACAAAAACTATTTGAATATATTGGCGGAGTTAATGCTAAAACTTTACCAGTGCCAATGATGAATATTCTAAACGGAGGTCAGCACGCTGACAATAACGTTGATATTCAAGAATTTATGATAATGCCAGTTGGTGGAGATAGTTTTAAAGAATCGTTAAGAATGGGAGCAGAAGTATTCCATAATTTAAAAAAAGTTTTAAAAGATAAAAAATTAAATACAGCTGTAGGTGACGAAGGTGGATTCGCCCCTAACTTAAATTCAAATGAAGAAGCTCTAAAAACAATTGTTGAAGCCATTAATAAAGCTGGTTATGAACCAGGAAAAGATGTAATGATAGCTATTGATGCTGCTGCAAGTGAATTTTATGAAAATGGAAAATACAATATGCAAGGTGACAACGCAGTAAGAACTAGTGATGAAATGATTGAATACTATAAAAATTTAGTACAAAAATATCCAATAATATCAATCGAAGATGGATTAGCTGAAGATGATTGGGATGGATGGAAAAAAATGACTGAAGAATTAGGCGAAAAAATTCAATTAGTTGGAGATGATTTGTTTGTTACTAATGTTAAAAGACTACAAAAAGGCATCGAATTGGGAGTTTGCAATTCAATATTAATAAAATTAAATCAAATCGGAACTTTAACAGAAACATTGGATGCCATCGAATTAGCAAAACGCAATGGATATACTGCAGTTATCTCTCATAGGTCTGGAGAGACTGAAGATACCACTATAGCAGACATAGCCGTCGCAACTAATGCTGGACAGATCAAAACAGGTTCGACATCCAGAACTGATAGAATTTGTAAATACAATCAACTTCTTAGAATAGAAGATATGCTTGAATCTACAGCTAAGTATTATGGAATTAAAACTTTTTATAATTTAAAAAAATAGTGAAATTCAAAAATGAGAAATCACAGTTATTTTGCTGTGATTTCTCTATATTAGGTACAAAATGCTAATCACATTAATCATTTTATTACAATTAATTATAACAACAATTATATACATATATTTAGATCCTCTTTTCGTTGCAATTAATATTTTTTTTACGGGAATATTGTTGTATAAACATAAACTAAAACTTTGTGCAGCATTAATAATTATCTTTTTAACAATAATCCATTTAAATATTATTAACACTACTTATAACCAAATAAAGGATAATGAATTTATGGATGTTAATTGCGTAGTAGTTAATAAAAATAGATCTGCAAAAAAATATATTGTTAAATCGTTGTATAAAAAAAATGTAAAATTTTTTTTAAAAACAAAAGAAGATTATAGTATTGGGGATATTATAAATATAAGAGCAAAAGTAAATAAAGCATATACAAATGGTAATCCTTATATGTTTAATTACAAGTTCTTCCTACTAAAAAACAACATATATGGGGATTTTTACACCAGAACAAATCCTGTAATAATTGGAAAATCAAATTCAATTTTACTGAAAACTAGAAAAATAGTTTTAAATTATATAACGAAAAAATTTGATTCAAATTTTACTCAAAATACTTCAACTATTCTAAAATCTATTTTCACAGGATACAATTTTCTAAATGATGATTATTATGAAAATATAAAAAGCTTAGGAATAAGTCATATATTTGCTATTAGTGGATTGCATATCATAATTATTTATACCATATTCAATAAGATTTTTGGATTATTTCACATTAACCGAAAAATAATTTCTTGGATATCTATAATCTTTATTGGAATTTATGGCTATGTTGTAGGATTGCCTTCCTCAATAATAAGAGCTTTCATAATGCTCTTAATTGTTGAACTTTCAAATCAAATGCAAATAGATTGGTATAATTTAAATAATTTATTCATAGCTGCAATTATTATTTTATTAATCAATCCTTATAATATTTTTGATGCAGGATTTTTATTCTCTTTCTTGGCTACATTCACAATTATTTATTTGTATCCTAAATTGAAAAAGAAAAACAAAAATTTATATAACTACTTTTTATTGTCTTCGTTAGTTTACATAGTATTGTTGCCAGTACAATTAAGATTTTTTAATGAATATACGCTTGGCTTTATAATTGGAAACATGTTTATATTACCAATTTTTACAATAATAATAGAATTAGCGGTTTTTGTATTAATCATACCAAATAAAATATGTTATGCTTGTGTTTTTTTAATTGATATTTTAATGAGTATATTAGATTATATTTTCAAGACAATTAACATTTTTAACATTAAAACATATAATTTTATGAGTTTTTCTATTTTAATGATTATTGTTTACTATTTATTGTTATTTACGATTTACAATTGGCATTATGTCAAAACATTAGGTTTGTATAACAAACAAACATTGACAAAAATGTTAATAATGAGTTTTACAATTCCTTTCATCTTAAATATTATTAATCCTATAACGATTATAAATTTTGTAGATGTAGGTCAAGGAGACTGTTGCCTTGTTAGGCAATATTTTAACTCTTTTATGATTGATACCGGTGGTTCTTATAAAGAAAATGATAAATCAGGAATTTACTTAGTGGATTATCTAAAAAAAATTGGATTATGTAATTTGGATTATGTATTTCTTACACATTTTGATGAAGACCATAGCAAAAATATTATTGAAATCAATAAATCATATAAACCAATTGTATTGTCTAGAAGAGGTGGTAAAGAGATTTTTATAAATAAATACCATCAAGGAAACAAATATTTAAGCATTGATAATCACGATTCTTTCAAAATAGGAAATGTGAAAATTTTTGTCATCAATAAACCGGTTAGTTCTGAAGAAAATGACAAATCTTTGGTTTATCATCTTTATGTAAATAATATTTCAATTTTAGTAACTGGTGATATATCTGGAGAATATGAGAGAAATATCCTGAACGAAAATATAAAATCAACAATTCTTAAGGTTTCACATCATGGAAGTAAAAGCAGTTCGGATATAAATTTCTTAAAAAAAGTACATCCAAAACAAGCTGTAATTTCTTGCGGATGGAGAAATGAATATGGCCATCCACATGCAACAACTATAAGAAAATTAAGTTCATTAAAAATCCCAATTAAAAGAATAGATTTGGACGGAAATATAGAGGTCATTTCTAGCGAAAATTTTAATTCTATTAAATCAAATAGGTCGAAGTTTTCGTTTTATCATTTTTTCGTTCGAGAACAAAATTCTTTACTATCAGTTATAATAATATTAGTATACTTTAGAAATAGAGGAGTGAAAAATGGACTATTCATTGGCTAAAAATAAGCTAGAAAAAAATTTACTCTCAAAAGTTGTTTTAATTTATGGAGAAGAACTATTCTATATAGAAAAATACTTAGATTCATTAAAGAAATTTTATAATTCCGATAGTTTTGATGAATATGATTTATCGGAATTTGAAAAAATTTATAATTCATGTGAGACTATACCTATGTTTAGCAAAAAAAGGCTTATCTTAATAAATAATGTTGATTTAAGTAAAAATGGTATTTCAAAGAATAAACAAAATATTGAGCTTTTATTGCCATATATTAAGAATATTCCTGAATACAGTCTCATTATAATTACTAGTCAATCAACAGTTTTTAAATCAAAGCTATACAATGAAATTGTTCAGCATGGTAATGTTATAGAATTTAATAAATTAAATAGAAACCAACTAAAATCTTATATTATTAATTATCTTGCTGGTAAAAAAATAAATAACAATTTTATCAATACTTTTATTGAGTACTCTTTGTATCTAATAAAAAATTCGGGTAAAACTTTAATTGACATAAACAATGAATTGGATAAATTTAATAACCTAAAAAAAATTGAGATTACAGAGGATGATTTAAATTCACTGATAAATCAATATGATAAAAACATTTTTGATTTAACAGATTCAATCGCAAAAAAATTTTTTAAAGATACTGTATATTATCTTGATTTGATTTTAAGCGATTCTCAACAAATTTATAGAGCTCTGCATATGGTTATCAGATTATTTCGAAATCTATTATATTTAAAAGAACTTTCTAGGCTTAAATATTCAGATTACGACGTTGTCAAAAGATTAAAAATTTCTCAATATGAATTAAATAAGCTAAAAGGTTTCTATAGTAAGTGGAGATATGATGAGCTAAGATTTGCAATTCATAAAATGTATCAAGTAGAAACCTCATTAAAATCAAATAATTTGGACTCAAAATTTTACATAGAAAACAGTATTTGTGAAATTTTGACAAAAAAATAAAGGTTGAATTTAATATTCAACCTTTTTTAATAATGTAATGGATCCTTTACATTATTTCTATGCTAATTTGTTTAATGATTTAGCCATTCTGCTTATTTTCTTTGCAGCACTGTTTTTAGAGATTGTGTTTTTACTAGCTGCTTGATCAATCTTTTTAGTTGCTATGTTAAATAATTTTTTAGCATCTTCTTTATCATTTTTTGATATAGCATCTTCAAATTTCTTGATAAAAGTTTTAATAGCTGACTTTTTTGATTTGTTTCTAGCTGTTTCTAGTTTTGTAACTTCAATTCTTTTGATAGCTGATTTAATATTTGCCATAAAATCCCTCCTTTATTTTTGAACAGTGTTATTATTATACACTATAATATTAAATATTTCAAGTAATGTGGTACTTTTTAATAAACTTATGTTATAATAAGCAAGTAAAGACTGGTGATTTTATGAAAAAATTTTTAAATAGTAAAATGTCAAATTGGTTTTTTTCTTTACTTATTTTTATTTTATTGATTTTAATAATTAAATTCTTTATTTTAGAGTTTGATGTAGTAAGAGTTACCAATATGAATCCAACATTAGATTCTGGTGACATTGTAATGATAAATAAGTTAAATAAACTAACAGGATACATAAAAAAAACCGATATTGTTCAATATTCTAATAAAAATAAAACTAGAAAGTATATTTCAAGGGTTATAGCTATGCCAAAAGATTCTGTTGAAATTGTTAATGATGACATTTTTGTTAATGGTAAAAAAATTTATGAGCCTTATGTACTATCTCAACGTTCAAAAACGCTCAATAATGATAAATGGATATTAAATGATGATGAATATTTTGTAATAAACGATGACAGAGAGCTCGAAAAATACAATGATAGCAGATATGTTGGACCAATAAAAAAGAATGCTATTAATGGTGTTGTTTTTTTTAGATTATTTCCAATTGATAAGTTAGGCTCGATATAGGAGAAATACATGAAAACAGATAAAAGATTCATAAGAAATTTTTCGATAATTGCACATATAGACCATGGTAAATCCACTTTAGCGGATAGGCTTATAGAAGAAACAGGCATGTTAACACACAGAGAAATGAGTGAGCAAGTCTTAGATTCTATGGATTTAGAACGTGAAAGAGGAATTACGATAAAATTAAAGGCAATCAAGCTTTTTTATAAAGCAAAAGATGGTAACATCTACAATTTAAACCTTATAGATACTCCCGGTCACGTTGACTTTACTTATGAGGTTAGTCGTTCCTTAAAAGCTTGTGAGGGAGCCGTTCTTATTGTAGATGCAACTCAGGGGGTTGAGGCCCAAACTCTGGGTAATGTTTATCTAGCTTTAGACCAAAATTTGGAAATTTTACCCGTAATTAACAAAATAGATTTGCCGAGCGCTGATATTGATTTCGCCAAGAAAGAAATAGAAGATATTATTGGGCTAGATGCTGAAAATGTTCCTGCAGTTTCAGCAAAAGAAGGGATAAATATTGTAGATGTTCTTGAGGATATTGTACATAACGTACCAGCACCAGAAGGTGATGAAAATAAGCCATTGAGAGCTTTAATATTCGATTCTTATTATGATTTTTATAAGGGAGTCGTGGTTTATGTGAGGGTCTTCGATGGTTGTATTAAACCAGGTTCTGAAATTTTAATGATGTCAACAAACAAATCATTCGAAGTTACAGAATGTGGTTACACATCTTCTATTATGAATAGTACTGATGAGATTAGTGCTGGTGATGTAGGATACGTTGTATGCAGCATTAAAAATGTTAAAGATGCACGTGTTGGTGATACGATAACAGACAAAAATAACCCTGTAGAAGAACCACTGGAAGGGTATAAACAAGTTACTCCAATGGTTTATTGTGGAATATATCCCGCTGAAGGAGAAGATTTCAATTCAGTTCGTGATGCACTAGAAAAATTACAAGTAAATGATGCTGCGCTAACTTTTGAGAACGAAACATCAATAGCGTTGGGATTTGGACTAAGATGTGGATTTTTAGGCCTTCTTCATATGGAAATAATTCAAGAACGTTTGGACAGAGAGTTTGACTTAGACATTATAGCTACCGCACCGAGCGTTATATACAAAGTTCATAAAAAAGACGGCTCTATTATCGACATTCAGAACCCAACAAATTTTCCAAAGGAAACAGAAATTGACTACGTCGAAGAACCAGTTGTACGTGCTGAGATAATGACTCCGACTGACTATGTTGGTGTTATAATGGAGCTTTGTCAAGGTAAAAGAGGAACTTTTATAGATATGACTTACCTCGACGAAAAAAGAGTTACAATAAAATACAAACTTCCTTTGAATGAGGTTATTTACGATTTCTACGATGCCTTAAAATCAAAAACAAGAGGGTACGCTTCTTTAGATTATGAATTAATAGGATATGAAAAATCCAAATTGACTAAATTGGAGATATTGATAAATTCCGAAAAAGTCGATGCTCTAACTATAATAGTGCACGAGGATTTAGCTTATGAGCGAGCAAGAAAAATAGTCACTAAATTAAAGGATGAAATTCCTAGACACCAATTCGTAATCCCTATACAAGCTTCTATTGGTAGCAAAATTATTGCAAGAGAAACTATTAAAGCATACAGAAAAGATGTATTAGCTAAATGCTATGGTGGCGATATTACTAGAAAACGTAAATTATTAGAAAAACAAAAAGAAGGTAAAAAGAGAATGAGATCTGTTGGAAGCGTTGATGTTCCACAAGAAGCATTCTTGTCAGTACTAAAATACGATGAGGGAAAATAAAAACTATAAGCCAAGCAGAATGTTTGGCTTATTTTTGTAGGAGGGAAAATGAAAGGGATATATGTACACATACCTTTTTGCAATTATAAATGCAACTATTGTGATTTTTCAACTATGACTAGTCAAAATAATAGAATAGATGACTACTTCAATTTGTTATTCAGAGAAATAGAAATGTATGAGTCCAAATCTGAAAAAATTGATACTTTGTATATAGGTGGTGGAACACCAAATTTAGTCGATGAAATTAAAATTGAACAAACCTTTCAAAAACTAAATAAATCTTTTAACTTAGATTTAAAAGAATTTACAATAGAATGTAATCCTGAATTTTTGACAAAAAACAAAGTAGATTTGTATAAAAGTATAGGAATTAATAGAGTATCATTGGGTATACAAACTTTTGACGATACAATCAATAGATTTTTAGGTAGAAGACATAAAGTATCTGATACATTAAATGCGTTTAATCTATTAGAAAATAAAATCGATAACATATCTATTGATTTAATTTTTGGTATACCCAATCAAACTATTCAGTCAATATCAAATGATTTAAATTATATATCAAAACTAAGGCCTCAACATGTGTCTTGGTATAATATGATACTTGAGCCTGGGACAAAATTTTACAAAATGTTCAGTGAAACGGACAGAAACGATGAAAAAGAATATGAAATGTATATGAAAATTTGCGAAGGACTCAATAATTATAAACATTATGAGATATCGAACTTTGCAAAAAATGGTAAAGAATCTTTACATAACAAAATTTACTGGAAAGATGAGCATTATTATGGATTTGGAATGTCTTCATCAGGATACCTAGGAAATGAAAGATATACAAATGAATATTTTTATCCGAAATACAAAAACAAAATATTAAAAAAAGAAAAGCCAATTAATTTTATAGAAGAAATTGATGAATCTAAAAATAAATTTGAATATATAATTACAAATCTTAGATTAAAAGAAGGATTGAATGTTACAAAATTCGAAGAAATATTCGGTGTTAATTTACTGGAAAAAAATAAAAAACTAATCGAAGAATGGGTAAATGGCGATAAAATAATATTTAAAAATAACTCTATTTCATTCACGGATTCTGGTTTTTTTATTTCAAACAAATTTTTTGTCGATATTTGCTATTAGTACTTGACAAGGCAACAAACGTATTGTATAATTTTATTATCACTCAAGGAGATGTGTTGCTAACAAAAGAGGTGATATCTTGAATGAGAATTTAACGCAAAGAAAATTAAATATTTTGCTTGCAACAATCGATAATTATATTAAAACAGCCCAGCCAATAGGGTCGAGGGTCTTATCTAAAAATTATAACATCGGTTTTAGTCCGGCTACTATACGAAACGAAATGAGTGATTTGGACGAACTTGGATATTTAATTCAATCGCATATATCATCCGGACGTATTCCATCACAAAAAGCTTTTAGATTATATGTTGATTACATCTTGGATAAGTTATATGAAGTCGATAAAACAAGTTCTTCTATAATTTCAGCTCGAAAATCTTATGAGACAATTGTAGAACCAGAAAAGATTATAAAATCATCTTCACAATTTATATCCGAGGTTACTCAATACCCTGTAATATCGATGCTAAAAAAATCTAACAAAATGAGATTATCTCATATAGAATTATTGCAAATAAGCAAGTATAATTATGTGTTATTGACATTATATGATTTAGGAGATTTAAATCATACGGTCATTCGTTCGGATAGAGAGATTAAGGCTAATGAATTGATAAAAATTAATTTTCTTCTTAAAAAGCTTTTTTTAAATAAGAATTTAATTGAAGTTTATGAAAACTTAGATGAATTTTCTTCTAAATATGAATACAACAATCTTTTTAAAGGTGCAATTACAGAAATAATTCAAAATGAAAAACACAAACTATCCTCTATGTATGTTTCTGTTGATGGTTTGTCAAATATTTTTAAGTATAGTGAATACAGCGATTTAAATAAGGTAAAAGAAATTATTGAATATCTTGAAAACAAAGAAAAAATTTTGAATATTTTAAATTCAAGTAATAATTTCTTAGATATAAAAGTTGGTGATGAAAATCAAGAAGAGTCTCTTATTGAAAATACAGTAATTAAAAGTTCCTATTTTTTCAATAAAAACAATATAGGAGTTATAGCAATTGTTGCACCAATGCGTATGAATTACGAACTATCAATAGAGTCAATGTTTAAATTATCTAGAAGAATTAAAAATTTAATTATTAGAGGTGATTATTATGAATGATAAGGATGAAAATATTAAGAAAAATAACATTTCTGACGGCACTACAGAAACCGAGGATAATTTAGATGAACAGCAAATTGAAAATGAAGAAACTGTTAATTCTGAAATAGAGGACTTAAAAGATTCTTTAAAGAGGTTACAAGCAGACTTCATAAATTATAAAAATAGAACCAATAGGGAAAGACAACAATCTATAGAATTAGCAAACGAATCGTTGATTCTTAAAATACTGCCAGTAATTGATGATTTAAATAGAGCTATTGACAGCAAAAACGAAAAAGACGAGTTTTCTAACGGAATTATTTTAATAAGAGATAATTTAATGTCGACGTTAAAGGAATTTGGCCTTGATGAAGTTGATTGCTCAGACAAATTTGACCCTAATTTTCATCATGCGGTAATTACTGAAGATAGCGATGGGGATTCAAATAAAATACTAGAAGTTTTCCAAAAAGGTTATATTTTAAATAATAAATGTATTAGACCAGCGATGGTTAAAGTTAGTAAATAAGAAATTATATATAAAAATCAAAGGGGGATTTTATAATGAGTAAAGTAATAGGTATTGATTTAGGTACAACAAATTCAGCAGTTGCAGTAATGGAAGGTGGAGAAGCAGTAATAGTTCCTAACTCAGAAGGAAATAGAACAACACCATCAATCGTTGCATTTACTAAAGATGGAGAAAGATTAGTAGGCGAAACTGCAAAAAGACAAGCAATAACAAACCCAGATAGAACAATTACTTCTATCAAAAGAGAAATGGGAACAGAATACAAAGTAAATATTGATGGAAAAGATTATAGTCCAGAAGAAATATCCGCAATGATTTTGCAAAAATTAAAAACAGATACTGAAAGTTATCTTGGAGAAGAAGTAACAGAAGCTGTAATTACAGTTCCTGCATATTTCACGGATTCACAAAGACAAGCTACTAAAAATGCTGGTAAAATTGCCGGTTTAAATGTAAAAAGAATAATAAACGAACCTACAGCAGCTGCATTAGCTTACGGTGTAGACAAAGAAACAGACCAACACAAAGTTATGGTATATGACTTAGGTGGAGGAACATTCGATGTTTCAATTCTTGAAGTTGGAGATGGAGTATTTGAGGTACTTGCTACAAGAGGTAATAACAGATTAGGCGGAGATGATTTTGATGAAAAAATCTTAAATTATTTGGCAGAAGAATTTTTGAAGCAAAATGGTGTAGACTTAAGAAAAGATCCAACATCAAAGCAAAGATTAAAAGATGCTGCTGAAAACGCTAAAAAAGAATTATCAACAAGAGTTTCTACTAATGTTAACTTACCATTTATTTCAGCTGTAAATGGTACTCCTGTACACTTGAATATGGATATAACAAGATCTAAATTTGACGAGTTGACATCTGATTTGGTAGAAGAAACATTAAAACCAGTAAGACAAGCATTAGAAGACGCTGATTTAAGTCAAAATGATATAGAAAAAGTATTATTAGTTGGTGGTTCAACAAGAATCCCTGCTGTTCAAGAAGCAGTTAGAAAACTAATTGGTAAAAACCCACAAAAAGATATAAACCCTGATGAATGTGTGGCTTTGGGAGCTGCATTACAAGGCGGTGTATTAACAGGAGAAGTAAAAGATTTGTTATTACTTGATGTAACACCATTGTCATTGGGAATTGAAACTTTAGGTGGCGTTTGCACAAAATTGATAGAAAGAAATACAACTATTCCAACTAAAAAATCTCAAGTATTCACAACCGCTGCTGACGGTCAAACATCTGTAGAAATAAAAGTTCTTCAAGGTGAAAGAGAAATGGCACAAGATAACACATTGTTGGGTCAATTTAACCTAACAGAAATTCCTGCAGCTCCAAGAGGAGTTCCTCAAATTGAAGTTACTTTTGACATAGATGCGAACGGAATTGTAAATGTTAGCGCAAAAGACTTAGGCTCTGGAAAACAACAAGCAATGACAATTACTTCATCAACTAAGATGAGCGATGACGAAATAAAAAGAAAAGTAGATGAAGCTAGCAAATACGCAGAAGAAGATAAAAACAAAAAAGAAACAATTGAAACAAAAAACAACGCAGAATCTGTAATTTATCAAGTAGAAAAAACTATTAAAGACTTAGGTGATAAAATTTCTGAATCCGAAAAAACTGATATTAACAGTAAAATAGAATCATTAAAATCTATAATTGACTCCGGAAACAACGCTGATATCAAAGCAAAAACAGATGAATTGACTCAAGAAATGTACAAATTAAGCTCTAAATTATATGAAAATGCGTCTAGTCAACAAGGTCCTCAACAAGAATCCAAAAAAGACGACGATGTAGTTGATGCCGATTACGAAGTTGTGGATGACGATGAAAATAAATAATCATTAACATTTTTATTAAGGGGTAATTTTTATTGCCCCTTGATTTTTTTGTATCTTTTAGTAAAATAGATAAGTCAGTAAATTAGGTGGTGAATGATGAGAAATTTATATGAAATACTTGAGATATCAGAGAATGCTACTCAAGACGAAATAAAAAAATCTTACAGAAAACTCGCTAAAAAATATCATCCAGATATTAATAGCGATGACCCTGAAGCAGAGAACAAATTCAAAGATATAAATGCAGCTTATGAAGTTCTTGGCGATGTAGATAAAAGAAAAAAATATGATATGTATGGCGATAGGATTTTTGAGCAAAATTCCGGAGGAGGATTTTCGGATATGGGTGATATATTCGGAGATTTCTTTGGAGATATATTTGGAGGATTTAGCTCGAACAGATACTCAAGAAATCCAAATTCCCCCAAAAAAGGTTCAAGCATTCAAGTTGAATTAGAGATTGATTTTGAGGATTCAATAAACGGAACTAAAAAAGAGGTAAATTTCAGAAAAAAAGTAAAATGTCACGTGTGCGAAGGAAGCGGTGCTAAAGCTGGTAGCAAAAAAAGGAAATGTGATAAATGTAATGGAACAGGAGTCATTAACGAAACTAGCAGAACTCCTTTTGGAATATTCACTCAACAATCTGAATGCGATAAATGTAAAGGTGATGGATTTATAATTGATGAAAAATGTGAGCACTGTCACGGAAAGGGATACGAATTAAAAAATAAAACAATTAGCATAACCATTCCAAAAGGTATCAATAACGGAGCCGTGATGAGCGTCAAAGGCGAAGGAAATTGCGGAGAAAATAATGGTTCGCCAGGTGATTTATATGTTATTATTAAGATAAGAGAGCATGAATTTTTTAGACGAGTAAATAATGATATAGTATTTGATATGCCCATAACTTATGCACAAGCTGTATTAGGTTCAAATATTGAGGTTCCTACGCTTGATGGTATTGAAGATTTTCAATTACCTGAAGGAACACAACCTAATACTACATTTAGATTGAAGTCAAAAGGTGTTCCTTATCTAAATTCAAGTTCCAGAGGTGATATATTATTTACCGTCAAAATCATAGTTCCAAAAAAATTAAACAAAGAACAAAAAGAAAAATTGATAAGTTTTTCAGAATGTATGAATCAAGAAATAAAAGTTAACGAAAAAAAATCAATTTTTGATAAAATAAAGGATATGTTTGAATAATGAAAAAATGGTTTAGCTTTGATATTGTTTGTCCAAAAGGATATGATGAATTAATTTGTTCAATTTTATATGATTTTGGAATAGAAAATCTTCAGATAGATGATTATCAAGATGTTTTAGACTTCAAAAAAAATCAACCTTATTGGGTAGTTTTAGATGAAGATGAGTTCACATTTCATGATAATGTAATAATTAAAGGTTTTTATGAAGAAAATATTTTAAATTATAATAAATTATCTGAAAATTTAGCCGATTTTGCTAAAAATAATAATATAATAATAAAAATAAGCAAAAACGATGAAATCGACAATGTTGATTGGGCGAATGAATGGAAAAAATATTATGAACCATTTTATATTGGGAATATATTAATAAAACCAAGTTGGATAGAAGTAGAAAATACAGGAAATATTGTAGTAGAGATAAACCCTGGAATGGCTTTCGGAACTGGACTTCATGAAACTACTAGCCTGTGTATAAAACAATTAGAAGAAATTGATTTGAAAAATAAAAAAGTCTTAGATATTGGATGCGGCTCTGGAATCTTATCAGTGGTTGCAGCAAAACTTAATGCAGAAGAGGTCTTTGCAACTGATATTGACCCGTTAGCAATAGAAGCTACCATTGAAAATTCAAAATTAAATAACATTAAAAATATAGATGCTGTTGAAGGTTCATTATTGGATAAAGTGACCAAAAAATATGACGTAATTATTGCAAATATTTTATTAAATGTTCTACACGATTTGATTCCCGATTTAAAAAAAGCGCTTAATAATAATGGAGTTTTCATATGCTCTGGATTATTAAAATCACAACAAAATGAAATAGAAAAAGTTTTGTCTGCTTGTAATTTTACTGTAGAAAAATTTGATGAGAAGGGCGAATGGATTAGCATAGTAAGTAGGTTCAAAAATGTATAGAACTTTCAGGGAAGCTAAAGATAAAATTAATAATAAAATATATATCTATGGCGATGACTACAATCACATTAAAAACTCTTTAAGATTAAATAAAGGAGATTTAATTCACCAAGTTATTGATGATAAAATATATATCACAAAAATAGAAAGTATTGAATCGGATAAAATAATTAGCGAAATTATCGGAGAAGATACAACACACTATGAATCAAATATAAATATAAATTTGTTTCAATGTATTTTAAAATCAGATAAAAATGATTATATTATACAAAAATGTACTGAACTTGGCGTAAATGAAATAACTTTTGTTCAAACAGAAAGAACAGTTGTAAAAATAGAAAATACGAAATGGGCTAAAAAGAAAAATAGATTTGAAAAAATAGCTCTTGAAGCTTCGAAACAATCCAAAAGGATAAAGATTCCTAAAATAAAAGATATTATTAGTATTAGTGATATTCCTGTTTTTGAAAATAGCTTAAATTTAGTGTTCTACGAAAAAGAAACTGAAGATTTAAAATCTGTTTTACAGAAATGTCATTTTGAAAATATAAATATTGTCATCGGACCTGAAGGCGGTTTATCCGACAATAATATCGCTATGTTAAAGCAAAAGGGTTTTATTTCGGTATCTTTAGGAAAAAGAATCCTAAGAGCCGATACAGCACCAATATGTGCTTTGAGTATTCTGCAATACGAGATTGGAGATATAAACTAATGAAAAAAGTAAAATTTTCAACATTAGGATGCAAAGTTAATCAATACGAAACAGAAGCTATGGCAGAGCTTTTTATTAAAAATGGATATGAAATTACAAATGATTTTGATTGTGATGTATTTGTTCTTAATACGTGTACTGTAACAAATTTATCTGACAGAAAAAGTAGACAACAAATTTCTAAAATTAAATCAGAAAACAAAGATGTTATAATAGCCGTTGTTGGGTGCTATTCCCAAGTTAGTCCTGAAGAAATAGAAAAAATTGAAGGTGTTAATGTTATTATTGGAACAAAATACAGAAAAGACATTGTAAAGCTGTGTGAATTAGCAAAATCTTCAAATAAAACAATAAATAAAGTCGAAAATATAGGAAAAAACCGAGAATTTGAGGAACTTTCAATTAATACTGAACAGTCAATGACTAGAGCATATATTAAAATTCAAGAAGGATGTAGTCAATTTTGTTCATACTGTATAATTCCGTACGCAAGGGGACCGATACGCTCCAGAAAAATCCGTGACATAGTTTTAGAAGCAAAAAGACTGGCAGATAACGGATTCAAAGAAATTGTTTTAACAGGTATTCATGTTGCATCTTATGGTAAAGATTTAAACGAAGATACCGGATTAATTAATGTTATAGAAGAAATTGGATTGATAGAAAATATAAAAAGAATACGACTTAGTTCCTTAGAGCCAAGAATAGTCACTAAAAATTTCTTAGACAGAGTAAAAAAAGTTAAGCAATTTTGTGACCATTTTCATTTATCGCTTCAAAGTGGTTCTGACACTATTCTAAAATCTATGAATAGAAAATACGATACTAATTTATATAGAGATACAATTGAATTAATCAGGCAATATTATCCAGATGCTGCAATAACCACAGATATTATTGTCGGATTTCCGGGAGAAACCGATGAGGATTTTAAAAAAACAATTGACTTTGTTGATAAGATACAATTCTCTAAAATACATGTATTCAAGTATTCAAATCGTAAAGGAACTGTTGCTAGTAAAATGAAAAATCAAATCTCAGGTGAAGTAAAGAGAAGAAGAAGTCAAATACTAATCGAAAAATCAACCTACTATACAGACCTATTTTTAAATAAAATGTTAAATAAACCAATTCAAGTACTTTTTGAATCCAAAAATGATGATGGTTTTTCAAAAGGTTACACAACGAATTATATAAGAGTCAAAAGAGATTACAACCCTAACTTATCAAATAAAATAATAGATGTGATTTGTGATAAAAGAGACAACGAAGAACTAGTATGTAAGTAATTGAATATTTTAGTATTTTTTGATATAATACTTTCGGAGGCGAGTCATGGACTGTGTATTTTGTAAAATAGTTAATGGAGAAATACCTTCTAAAAAAATATATGAGGATGATTTAGTTTATGCGTTTCACGATATTAATCCTGTGACACCTGTACATTTTTTAGTTATCCCTAAAAAACACATTACTGGTGCAAATGACATAAATGAAGATAATTCTAATATAGTTGCTCATATATTTGAAGTAATTGCAAAACTAGCAAAAGAGTTAGACATCGATAAAACTGGCTATAGAATAGTTAATAACTGTGGAGAGGATGGAGGTCAAACTGTCCATCATATGCACTTTCATGTTTTAGGCAAGAAAAAACTAAATTGGCCATAAATTTATTGTTTTTTTTAAAGAATTGTGTTATACTATTTTGGTATAAATTCTGCTCTTTTGTGAGCATTCTTGCAATAAAGAGGGGAGGGAAACCATGTCAGAAATCAAAGTTGGAGAAAACGAATCATTAGATAATGCTATAAAAAGATTTAAAAGACAATGTGCTAGATCTGGAGTTTTATCTGAATATAGAAAAAGAGAACATTACGAAAAACCTAGCGTAAAGAGAAAGAAAAAATCTGAAGCAGCTAAAAGAAAAAAAAGAAATTTCTAACAAAATTCAGTTGGATTAAAGATTCCATATATGGAATCTTTTTTTATTGTATATTTTGATGTATAATATTACATATAAATAGAGGGGGTGTTATCGTTTTCTATGCAAATATTTTCGAATAATATTTTAAGTATGATAATTTTGACATTAACTTTTATCTCAATAACAATGTTGCTACTTTCCAATAAAAAAATTAAATATACGATATTTACATCATTATTTTCAGTAGCATTTATATTTTCTTATTTTAATAATGGAGATATAAATATAATTGGCGTTTTAATTTTCTTAATAGGATTATTATTTGTTGGATTGGAGCTTATTGTACCAGGAGTTTTTATTGCTGGTTTTGCAGGTGTATTGTCTATGATTGTTGGAATAAGTATGATTATTAGTAATATTTATCTTGCTTTTTTTACAGTAGTAATCGCTTTTAGTATTGATGTCATCTTTGTTTTGATATTCCTAAGCAAAGAATTTAATTCTAGTAAATTAAATAAATTTGTTTTAAACGAAACTAATTCAAAACCGTATAATCAATCATATAAAAAATATTTAAACAAAAAAGCTATTACAATAACACCATTAAGGCCTTCTGGTAAAATAGACATCGATGGCGAGTACATTGACGCAATGACAAGAGGTGATTTTGTTCCAAAAGGTTGTGAAGTCATAGTTAGTGAAATTAAGGATTTTAATATTATAGTAAGGAGAGTGTAGTATGATTTTTAAGATTCCATTTTTAGTTCCAATATTAGTATTGATATTTTTATTAGTATTTTTTTCGCTTGTTCCTGTTGGATTATGGGTAACAGCTCAGTTTTCGGGTGTACATGTTAAAATTTCTCAATTAATTGGTATGAGATTACGTAGAGTTGTTCCAAAATACATTATAAATCCTCTTATAAAGGCTACTAAAGCAGGATTGAATTTAACAACAAATCAACTTGAAGCACATTATCTAGCAGGTGGTAACGTAAATACATTGGTCAATGCACTTATTGCCGCACAAAGGGCAGACATTGAACTTGAATTTGAAAGAGCTGCAGCGATTGATTTAGCTGGTAGGAATGTGCTAGAAGCAGTGCAAGTTTCAGTTAATCCAAAAGTTATAGAAACGCCTAATATTGCTGCTGTTGCTATGAATGGTATCGAAGTTATCGTTAAAGCGAAAGTCACTGTAAGAGCAAATATCGAAAGATTAATCGGTGGTGCAGGTGAAGAAACTATAATAGCAAGAGTTGGTGAAGGAATAGTTACAACAGTAGGTTCATCTGAATCACATACATCTGTTTTGGAAAATCCTGATTCAATATCAAAGACAGTTTTAAATAAAGGATTGGATTCTGGTACAGCTTTTGAAATATTATCAATTGACATAGCTGATGTCGATGTTGGTAGAAATATCGGCGCAAAACTACAAACCGACCAAGCTGAAGCAGACAAAAGAATAGCTCAGGCAAAAGCTGAAGAAAGAAGAGCTATGGCTGTTGCAAAAGAGCAAGAAATGATTGCTGAAGTTCGTTCAATGAGAGCTAAGGTTGTAGAAAGTGAATCAAAAGTTCCGTTAGCAATAGCAAATGCGCTTGAATCTGGAAATCTTGGAGTTCTTGATTATTATAATATGAAAAACATAATAAGTGACACAGAAATGAGACAATCAATTTCAGGACATTCTGAGAAACTTAAAGAGGATACAAAATAATGTATTCGTTGTTAAGTTTTTTTATACTTCTTTTAATAATAAAAAAAATTTCGGAATATTATTCTAATTATTATGCAAAATATCATGGAAAAGAAAATAAATTTAGAAAATTCAGAGATGATGATAATAAATTAAAAGAATCTTATGAGCTACCAAATAAAAAATTCGAAAAAATCAATAACTCAGATGAATCTATCATAAATAAAAAAGAAATAAAAGACAATTACGAAAAAGGCGAAAAAAATTTTGAGTTATATGATGAATTAAAAAATAATGATGATTTAAGAAGAACTATTATTATGAAAGAGATACTGGATAAACCATTATCCCTAAGAAAAAAATATTAGTTTGCTTGTAATATATAATTATGATATAATGTATTTAGAATAAATTATGGCTAAGAGTGGGAAATCCCACTCTTATTTATTTAACTAATTTAGTAAAGGAGATACATGAATAAAAAATATCTTAGAGAAATCATGAACAACGAGCTTAAACCTTTGATAGATGACACCGGAATAGAATTTTATGACGTAGAATATTCTCAAATAAATGGCAAAAACATATTGACATTTTATATAGAGAAGAACGAAGGTTTAATTTCTATTAATGATTGTGAATTAATAACTAGCAGAATTAATGAAAAATTAGATGAAATTGACCCTATACCAGACTCTTATTATTTAGAAATAGCTTCAGTTGATATAAGTAAGCCATTTACTAGGGATAAAGATTACAAAAAAAATATTGATAATACAGTTATTGTAAATCTATATCAAAAAATAAGAGGACAAAAAGAATATAAAGGAATTTTAAAATCCTTTAATGAACAGAAAATAATTATGAAATTGGAAAAATCTGAAATTGAAATTGAAAGGAGTAATATATCATCGATTAGATTGTCTTTATTCGATTGATAGGTAAATATGAATAATGAATTTATAAAAGCGCTTGACGAATTGGAAAAAATAAAAAAAATACCAAGAGATGTCGTATTCGATGCACTTGAAAAGGCTCTAATTAAGAGCTATGAAAAAAATTTTAATTATCAAGAGCGTGAAAATGAAGAAAGCTCTGTAGAGGTTAATATTAACAGAGATAATGGTAAAGTTAAAATTTATGCAATAAAAACAGTTGTAGAAGAAGTTGAAGATAACAATTTAGAAATTAGCATTGAAGAAGCTAAATCTATTAAATCAAAGTACAAAATCGGAGATAAAATTAAGTTAGAAGTTACGCCGAAAAATTTTGGTAGAATAGCAGCTCAAACAGCTCGAAATATTGTTATACAAAAACTAAAAGATGCTGAAAGAGATAATATTTATAACGAATTTATTGACAGAGAAAAAGAAATAATAACTGGAAATGTTCAAAGGGTTGAAAGAGGCATAGTATATATAGATTTAGGTAGAGTAGAAGGCATCATCCCTGTTTCAGAGCAAATTAAAACAGAGGAATATACGCCTAATAAAAGATTAAAACTCTACATTAAAGAAGTTAAGAACACTAGCAAAGGTGCTCAAATTATTCTTTCTAGAACTGATAATGCCTTAATTAAAAGATTGTTTGAATTAGAGGTTCCGGAAATTTCTGAAGGTGTTGTCGAGATTTTTAGTATCGCGAGAGAGCCTGGCTCGAGAACAAAAATAGCTGTATTTACAAATGACGAAAATGTTGATCCAGTTGGTGCTTGTGTTGGATTTAGTGGCACAAGAGTAAAGTCAATAGTTGATGAACTAAACGGTGAAAAACTCGATATAGTCATTTGGTCAAAAGACATAAAAACTTTTATATCAAATAGTTTAAGCCCTTCTGAGGTAATTGAAACATTCATTGATGAATCAAAAAAACTATGTAGAGTTATTGTTGCTGAGGACCAATTATCATTAGCCATAGGAAAAGAAGGTCAAAACGCTAGATTAGCAGCAAAACTTACAAATTGGAAAATTGATATCAAAGGTTTAGAGCAATATTTGAACTCATATATAGATGGTAGCATTGGAGTTGAGTTTGAATACGAAAAAGAATTTCTCGAAAAAAATGATATCTGTGTAAGAGAAGAAGATGAAGAAAAAGTTTTTGAAAATTATAGAACTAAAAATTATGAAGATGACAGTAAATGTGTCGATAATATTGCAGAAACAGAAGACAGCTCGGAATTTGACAATGAAAATGCAGACGCCACAGAAGTTCCAGAAACAAAATCTGATATAAATGAAATAGAAGATTAAAGAAAATTTTGGAGAAATAAATGAAAACTAAAAAGATTCCTTTAAGAAAATGTGTTGTTTGTGGTGAAAACAAACCAAAAGAAAATTTGATGCGAGTAGTTTTTAATAAAGAAGATGGAATATCTGTTGATTTAACCAATAAAAAGAATGGTAGAGGTGCTTATGTATGCAAGAATAAAGATTGCGTTGATAAAGCAAAGAAAAGCAAGAGATTAAACCAAGTATTAAAAGCTAATGTAGACACACAAATATATGAGGAGTTATTAAACCATGTAGAAGATTAAAAAAAGGAGGTCTTTAGATGGATAAAATAAGAGTATACGAACTAGCAAAGCAATTAAATGTTTCAACAAAAGACTTAATAAAAAAGTTAAATGAAAATAACATAGAAGTTAAAAGTCATATGTCAACATTAGATAAAGACCATGTAGAAAAAATAAAAGCTTATTACGAAAATACAAGAAAAAAAGGAAACCACAATCCTGTAAAAAATAAAAATAATAGTGAACATAAAAATAAAGAAAAAGTAAACACTAATAAGAAGGTTAAAACTATCGAAATAAATTCTAATGATAAAAATAAGAAACATTTTAATAAGAATGACAATAATTCAAATAATAATTTTAAAAATAAAAATCTTAAAAATAAAAATGTTTCTGATGAGAACGACAATATAAATTCCGAATATCATTCCAATAGAAAAAACAATCCACACAATAAGAAGAAAACGAAATTTGATGATAATTTTGATTTCGAATCTAAGAATAACAAAAAAAATCCTAAGAGTAAAAAC
>NZ_CAMXVC010000015.1 GCF_947252345.1 uncultured Finegoldia sp. | reverse complement strand
ATAAGGTTTCGTCGGCAGCGTCAGATGTGTATAAGAGACAGGTATAATATACCCCCCCTATTATTAATAATTTAGCCAATCCCTTCTTTATACCATTATGCTTAAATGCTATTAAATGATTGTCTAAATTTCCAAATTCATTTTTAATCTTTTCATTTATCTCATTGTTATCATTAAATAAAAGTCCCATATTATTACCTCCTTACTTAAAAATAAATACTTCTTTAATATCTTTATTTAATACCTTGCAAATTTTATAGGCTGTTTCAAGAGTTGGACTTATCGTATTATTTTCATAAGCCATTATTGACCTTCTTTTCATACCAACAGTTTTAGCGAGCCTATGTTGCGATAGTCCAAGCTCCTTTCGAAATTCTGCAATTCTATTTTCAATTACTACTTCCATGTAATCACTTCCATATATGCTATAATGCAAATTAATCACATAACAATGACTTTAATATATACGATACAGTCTTCTTATATTCATATTTACATGCTTTTTTTAATGTTGAAGAAATAAACTAACGATAATATTGCACAAACAAACACACATAATCGCTACATACATGGGTATATGCTTTTTAAAGTCATTATATCCTACGAATATGGTTATTATAGATGCAATTATCAAAATATAGTCAAATTTTTTATATTCATATTTTCTTTCCTAATTTATAAAATCTAAACCTCAACTACTAAATATAGGATAAAGGTGTATCTATTTTTTTACCTTTGTAAGTTACAAAACATCGAAATTTTCACCTTAGATAAATAATTCTTTATCTATATGAAATATCAATTCCAAAAAACTCTTTCAAGTAATACCACAATACTTCTGATAGGCCTAATGTAATCGCCCAAATTATCATGCTTCCAATCGTTGCTACAACTATCAATTTCCACTGTTTTGCCATCAAGGAAGCTACTATAGTTAGAATATATAGTGCAAATATCATATTTAAACTTATAATATTAATATTCAAAGACTCTAACACCAAACCTGTAAATGGAATTATTACAAACAATGTTATTAGCAAAATATATGATATTTTAGTTATCAAATTCATCTTTTTGAAATTTCTTATTTTATTTAACACAATCTACACCTCCTAAAAATAAAATCTACTTTTTAAAAACGAATAAATTTTTCTTTTAAATAACTATAGGTTATCAAAAATTATCTACTTCAGTAGAAATGCTACAAGCCTGAAACATTTAGCCTATCTTTAGATATCCTAACTAATCATTCTTCTGATTATTACCATAACACAAAAAACAGAAAATAATTTTGTTTTAATATTCATTAGTTACTAAATATAGGATCAACGTATCTCCATTTTTATACCTTTGAAAATTAAAGTATGACATAACACTCTTATCCTCTTACAACTATGTATGGTTACATTTATAGTACCATTGTTACATTTATAGTACCATGATATTATTTTTCTGTCAAATCATTTTACTGAATTTTCTTACAATAGCCATTAAAATATTCACCACAATAGACTTTCAATCCTCTTTATATAATTTACTAGAGGTAAATTTTTTAATGTACCAAAAAAAGACCGCAGTCTAAAAACTACGGTCTAATTTTTTGTCCAAATGTAAACCACTTGGAACTATTATTCAATTTATTATTTTTAACAAATGCACGCTATTCGCTCGCATCTTTTTATTTCCTTTATCAAGATTCAAAATAATTTTCGAGGAAAAATGGATGAAATAGGCGAAGTACAGGAAGTGCCGTAATGAGGCGTACAACAAGTACGCCGCAATGAGGTGCTTTCGAAACAAGCCTAGTTCGCCATTTTTACCAAAAATTTATTCCCATTCAATTGTTGCTGGTGGTTTGCTTGTTATATCGTAGACTATTCTATTGATGTGGTCGACTTCGTTGACGATTCGCACTGATACTTTATCCAAGACTTCGTATGGGATTCTTGCCCAATCGGCTGTCATAAAGTCTGTTGTTGTGACTGCACGAAGTGCCAATGTGTAATCGTAAGTTCTGAAATCTCCCATTACTCCGACTGTTCTGTTGTCTGTGATGACTGCAAAATACTGGTTGATGTCTTTGTCGATTCCCGCTTTTGCGATTTCGTCTCTGAAGATGAAATCTGCTTCGCGCAACACTTCCAATTTTTCTTCTGTGATTTCTCCCATAACTCTGATTCCAAGTCCTGGTCCTGGGAATGGTTGACGATATACCAAATATTCTGGCATTTCTAATTCTAATCCCAATCTTCTTACTTCGTCTTTGAACAAATCTCGTAGTGGCTCGATCAAATCTTTGAAATCAACTACATCTGGAAGTCCACCAACGTTGTGGTGAGATTTTATCACTGATGCGTCGCCTTTGCCGGATTCTATTACATCTGGATAGATTGTCCCTTGTGCTAGGAAATCAACTGAGCCGATTTTTTTTGCTTCATCTTCAAATACTCTGATGAATTCTTCTCCGATGATTTTTCTCTTTTGTTCTGGGTCGGATACGCCTTTTAATTTGTTCAAGAATCTGTCTTTTGCATTTACTCTTACGAAGTTTAATTCGTCATTTTTGAATGCTGCTTCAACTTCGTCGCCTTCATTTTTTCTCATTAATCCGTGGTCAACGAATACGCAAGTCAAGTTTTTGCCGATTGCTCTGGATAAAAGTGACGCACAAACAGAGCTATCTACCCCACCTGATAATGCCAACAAAACTTTTTTGTCGCCGACTGTTTTTCTTATTTTTTCGATTTGTTCACCTAGGAAGTTTTCCATCGTCCAATCTCCATCCGCTTTACAGATTTCATAGAGGAAGTTTCTGATGAGGATTTTACCTTCAACTGTGTGGTTAACTTCTGGGTGATATTGTACTGCATAAATCTTTTTGTCTTCGTTTGCGATGGCTGCAACTGGGCAGGAGTCTGTGACCTGAATTATTTCAAATCCTTGTGGTTTTTGCGATACGAAATCCGTGTGGCTCATCCACACGATGCTTTCGTCACTCATGTTCTTTAATATAGGACTTGTGTTAGTGATTTTAGCGTTTGTCTTTCCAAATTCACGATTTTTTGCTTTTTCTACAACTCCGCCAAAGTCTTTTGAGATAAGTTGCATTCCGTAGCACATTCCCAATACTGGAATGTTTAATTCAAAAATTTCTTTTTCGATTTGTGGAGAATTTTCTTCGTAAACACTGTTCGGCCCGCCTGTGAAGATTATCCCGATTGGTTGTTTTTCTTTTATTTCAGCCAAGGCTTTTTTGTATGGCACAACTTCGCAATACACGTTCAAATCTCTGACACGACGTGCGATTAGCTGGTTGTACTGTCCTCCAAAATCTACTACAATAACTAATTGATGTTTCATTTCTACCCCTATTTATTAGTCAAATATTTTTCTATATAATCTTCGTAATTCATAGATACGTCACGATATGTTCCGTCATCAAATATTTCAATGATTCTATTCGCAACTGATGACACAAATTGATGGTCAAGAGATGTGAATAAAATGTTTGATTTGAATGCTATAAGCCCGTTGTTGACAGCTTCGATGCTTTCCAAGTCCAAGTGATTAGTCGGTTGATCGAACACCAAAACATTCGCCGGTGTCACCATCATTTTTGAAAACATCATTCTGACTTTTTCGCCACCGCTTAGGACGTTGGATTTTTTCAACGCTTCATCTCCCGAGAACAACATTTTGCCCAAGAATCCTCTGATGTGAATTTCCGATTTTTCTTCGCTGAATTGTCTCAGCCAATCAATTAATGTCAAATCACAATCTTGGAAATATTTAGTGTTATCTTTAGGAAAATAAGTGTGGGTGATAGTTTGTCCCCACTTAAATTCTCCTGTATAATCGTCGTCATTGTCATTGATTATCTCGAAAAATTTCGTGATGGCGATTTCATTTCCGATAAATCCAATCTTGTCTCCTTTGTTAACTCTGAAAGACAAATTGTCGATTAGCTTGCTGCCATTTTGTTCGACAGTCAAGTTGTCCACATTTAGAATTTCATTGCCGACTTCTCTCGAAAGTTCAAACCCCACGAATGGGTAACGTCTACTAGATGGCTTGATGTCATCCAACGTGATTTTGTCGAGAAGTTTCTTCCTACTTGTAGCTTGCTTGGACTTTGATTTGTTGGCGGAAAATCTTTGGATAAATTCTTGTAGTTCTTTTATCTTGTCTTCTTTTTTCTTGTTTTGCTCTTTTTGCATTCTAAGTGCAAGTTGACTTGACTCGTACCAGAAATCGTAGTTACCGACGAACATATTAATCTTCCCGTAGTCCACGTCGACCATATGAGTGCACACTTCATTCAAGAAATACCTGTCGTGCGACACTATGATTACAATTCCTGGGAAATCCATCAAGAAATCTTCCAACCACAACGTAGCCTTCAAATCCAAACCATTCGTAGGTTCGTCCAACAGCAATATCCCTGGATTTCCGAACAAAGCTTGTGCCAACAATACTTTTACCTTGTCAGATTCTTTCAAATCTTTCATCAGCAAATAATGTTGTTGGGTTGTAATTCCCAATCCTTGAAGAAGAGAAGAACTTTCCGCTTCTGCTTCGTATCCTCCAAGCTCTTGGAACTCTGCCTCCAACTCAGCGGCTCTCATCCCGTCTTCATCGCTGAAATCGGGTTTCATATAAATGGCTTCTTTTTCTTTTTGAATTTCGAATAGTTTCTTATTTCCCATCAAAACCGTATCCATAACGCTGTTTTCTTCAAAAGCGTAGTGGTCTTGGTTTAGCTTAGACAATCTAGTATTCTTATCTATCGTGACATTGCCTTTTGTAGGCTCTTTTTCTCCGGATAAAATTTTAAGGAATGTAGATTTACCAGCACCATTTGCACCGATAACTCCGTAACAGTTACCTGGATTAAAAATTAGGTTAACATCCTCAAATAATTTTTTATCGGGGAATATGACACTTAAATTGTTAACTGTTAACATCTAAATCCCTCCAATACTCACTAATTATATCATAAATCACGACTTTCCGTCTCAATTTTAAGTTGAGGCTTGTTCAAATCCAAAAACAACCATTTAATTTCGAAAAATAAATGGTTGTTGATTTTATAAATTTATATGTTGGACAATCCTTTTGGTAAAAGTATTTTGACTTAGGTTTTTAAATTTTCTGAGCCGAAATTCAAAAGTATATTCTTATTTAGAAATTTTCATTTTCCCAAAAATTAGTCCAAATTAATTGCAACTTTTGTTTCTGTTTGCTTACACACTCCACATTTTTTAGCTTTCGGGTCTATTTTTTGTAAAATTTGAAGGGCTTTGTCAACATCTTTTTCATCCACGACAATCACCATTCCAATTCCCATATTAAATGTCGAAAACATTTCTTTCGTGTCGACATTTCCCCAATGTTGAATCTTTTTGAATATAGAATCAATCTCGTCTTCTTTTATTTCAAATTCGATTCCTATATTTTCCGGCAACATTCTTGGAACATTTTCATACAATCCGCCACCAGTAATGTGTGCAATTCCTTTGATTTCAACTTCCTCTAATAAAGCTGAGATTTCTTTTTGATAAATTCTAGTTGGAACTAAAAGTCTTTCACCAACTGTTGTGTCTTCAAATTTGTCGGACAATTTTACATTCGCCATATCCAAAGCTGCTCTTACAAGCGAGAAACCATTGCTATGAACTCCGCTTGATGATAGAGAAATTGCAACATCTCCTTCTTTAATTCCACTTCCGTCGATTATTTTATCCTTATCGACGATTCCCACTGCAAATCCCGCCAAATCATAGTCGTTTTCTTGGTATAATCCTGGCATTTCTGCTGTTTCTCCGCCAATTAATGCGCTTTCAGATTGGCTACATCCTTCTGCAACGCCAGAAACGAGAGCAGCCATTTTTTCCGGCTTCAAACTTCCCGTTGCGATGTAATCCAAGAAGAAAAGAGGCTTTGCACCTTGGCACAAAATATCATTCACGCACATTGCAACCAAATCAATTCCAACTGTATCGTGCTTGTCGAGTTCCATCGCCAATTTTATTTTCGTACCAACGCCATCAGTTCCGCTCACCAAAACAGGTTCTTTCATCCCAGAAATTTCCGGCTTAAATAATCCTGCAAATCCTCCGATTCCCGTCAACACTTCTTTGCCGTGAGTTTTTTTCACGATTTCTTTGATGATTTGTACTTCTTCGTAGCCTTTTTCCTTGTCTACACCAGAATCTTTGTATGTTAATCCCATTATATTTCTTCTAGCTCCTTGTCGGAATCAATCACGGCTTGTTTCATTTCTTCTTTGTATGCTTTCAATTTAGAAGACAATTTTTCGTCAGAAATTGCAATCATCTGTGCAGCTAAGATAGCTGCGTTTTCTCCGCCGTCGATTGCCACTGTTGCAACGGGAACTCCTTTTGGCATCTGAACGATTGAATACAAAGCATCCATTCCTGCTAGTGCAGAGCCTTTTACAGGGATTCCTATTACAGGTTTTGTTGTCAATCCTGCAGTCACTCCTCCCAAATGAGCAGCTTTTCCTGCGATTGTGATGTAAACTTTGCAATCATCTTTTCTTACAGTCTCTTCCAATACTTCTAGTGCTCTGTGTGCTGAAATCACTGACACTTCATAAGAAAGTTCAAATTTTTTCAACATTTTTGTAACTTTTTTTGCCACTTCTATGTCCGAGCTGCTTCCCATTATCAATCTAATATCCATTTGTCGCTCCTATCTTTTTGTGTAGTTTGGAGATTCTCTAGTTATTGTAATATCATGTGGATGGTTTTCTACAAGTGTTGCTGGAGAAATCTTCACGAATTTTGATTTTTCTTTCAATTCAACCAAGTTTTTGCTGCCAACATATCCCATACCTGAACGAAGTCCACCGACTAATTGATAGATAACTTCTGCTACAGAGCCTTTGAATGCAACTCTACCTTCTACTCCTTCTGGAACGTATTTTTTAGTGTTGTTTTGGAAATATCTGTCGCCACTTCCTGCCTTCATTGCGCCAAGTGAACCCATCCCTCTGTATTCTTTGTATTGCCTTCCTTCTAATACAACCAATTCTCCAGGGCTTTCTTCTGTACCGGCGAACAAACTACCTGCCATTATTACAGATGCACCTGCTGCCAATGCTTTAGTGATGTCTCCTGAATATTTGATACCACCATCTGCTATGATTGGAATGTCGTATTTGTCAGCTTCTTTTGCACATTCAATTATAGCTGTCATTTGAGGAACTCCGATACCAGTTACAACTCTTGTCGTACATATAGAACCAGGACCTATACCAACTTTGACGCAATCAGCTCCTGCTTTTATCAAATCTCTTGTAGCATCAGCAGTAGCTACGTTACCGGCGATTAATTGTAAATCTGGGAATGCTTTTTTCAATTTAGCTACAGCGTTCAACACTCCTTTTGAATGACCATGAGCTGTGTCGATAGTGACTACGTCAACTTTTGCATCTACAAGGGCTTGGCATCTTTCAATCATATCGTTTGTGATACCAACTGCAGCTCCAACTAATAGTCTTCCTTGGGAATCTCTAGCTGAATTTGGATATTGAATGGATTTTTCAACATCTTTTGTAGTGATAAGACCTTTTAATTTGAAATTTTCATCAACTATTGGAAGCTTTTCTATCTTTGCATTCATCATTTTTTCCAAAGCTTCGTCCATAGATATGTTTTCGTGACCTGTTATTAAATTGTCCTTAGTCATAACATCTCCAATTGGAAGTTGTTCATCTTTTACGAATCTAACGTCTCTGTTAGTTAAGATGCCGACTAAAGTCATATCTTTATTAACAATAGGTACACCGCTAATTCTGTAGTGACTCATCAATTTCAAAGCATCGATGATTTTGTCATCTGCAGATAAGTAAAAAGGATCAGTAATTATTCCATTTTCAGAACGTTTAACTCTATCTACTTCTCGCGCTTGCTCTTCGATAGTCATGTTCTTGTGAATAATTCCGATCCCGCCTTGTCTCGCCATAGCAATGGCCATTTTTGACTCAGTTACAGTGTCCATTCCTGCTGACATCATAGGAATGTTCAATTCAATAGTTTTTGTCAATCTTGTTTTTAAAATAGTCTCATTAGGTAAAATCTCTGATGGACCTGGTACTAGTAGTACGTCATCAAATGTTAATCCTTCACCGATAAATTGCATAAAACCCTCCTCATAAAATAAAAAATTTCTACAAAAAATTTTAAATGTTTCAATAAATTTACCATACAAACAAATGCAAGTCAAGCAAATTTACATTCACGATTTATCTTATATTATATCAGATAAACAATTTCTAAATCAACAAAAAAACTGTGCCAAAAAATTGGCACAATTTTTTACAATAATTCTATTTGGATTTGCTCTGAAATTTCGTTGATTTTTTCTGTGTTGATTTTTTCAACTTCATAAACCTTTGCGTTCAAAACTCCTAGCGAAACGGCTTTTATTATAGTTTCTTTAACATCTAATCCCTCATCCAAGAATTTTGCCAATCCCGCAACTGTCGCATCGCCACTTCCAACTGTACGTTGGATTTTATTTTCTGGAACTCTAATTCTGTACAAATTATTTTTGTATTTCAAAATGGCACCGTATTTTCCATGAGTTACTAAAACTATTTCTATTTTCCCTAGCAGTTCATTGTCGAACAATTTTTTTAAGTACGCTGAATCTTTTTCGATAAAATCTTTGGATGAAATGTTCTCGTCAAATCCTATAATTTCTTTAAATTCGTAGTAATTTGGTTTGATTGCGTATGGTCTGTAATTATTTTCCAACACTTTTTTTGTGACAGCTCCGTTTATATCCAAGATGACTTTCGAATTTTTTTGCAAAATTTCCATCGTATCTTCCACGAAACTATCAGACAAACCGTTCATCAAGCTTCCGCTTATTACGGATATGTCATAGTCTTTTCCTATCTCTTTGATGAGTGACATAAAAGTACCTTCGAATCTCGAATCAATTTTATTTGTAGATTCGTGAATTTCCATTTGCTCGTCTGAATGAACAACTCTTATGCTATTTCTCGTGTCGACATTTGTAAAAATAAAGTCGTGCTTGATGTTCAATTCATCGAGTTTATCTATTACATAATCGCCGTTACTTCCTCCGATAAATCCTGTCACCATAACATCAGCTTGGAGCAATTGCAAAACTTTCGACACATTTATCCCTTTACCTCCTGGTGTTTTGTAAACATCTAAGGCTCTGTTTACTCCATTAATATCCAGCTTTCCCACCTTATAAATCACATCAATTGCCGGATTCGTTGTCACACAAAGTATCATTTTTTCTCCTCATAAAAACCAATTTTTCTCTGTAGCTTTATCTAAATGATAAATCTTTTTAATTAATATACCCAATATTTTATTTTTTGAATTATTTAGACAATTTTGATGTTAATATAACTTCTGCTGCCTTCAATCCATCTATCGCACTGGAAACAATTCCTCCAGAATATCCACTTCCTTCTCCAATTACGAAGAGATTATCCACGTTTTCGCTCCTAAGTAGTTCATCTCTGTCCATTCTCACGGCACTTGACGTTCTCGTTTCCACTCCCGTGAGAACTGCATCGTCCATCGAAAATCCGTGAAGCTTTTTGTCCATCATTTTAATCGCCGTCTTGATGTAATTTGTCACACTTTCAGGGTAAATTCCGTTCAAATCGCTGAGAACGTATCCCGGTTTTACTGTCGGAACTACCTCACCGAGCTTTTCGGATTTTGTGCCGTCAATAAAATCTTTCACCAATTGAACTGGTGCGTTGTAGTTTGAACCGCCCAATTGAAATGCTTTCATCTCAATTTCCTCTTGAAATTTCAATCCATCGAGCAGTTCATATCCGTAAGTGTTCTCATCGATTCCACACACGATAGCACTGTTGGCATTGTCTGCGTCTCTTTTGTGATAACTCATTCCGTTTACGCACAACATATTTTCTTCGCTCGATGCGTTTATGACGTATCCCCCTGGGCACATACAAAAAGTGTATACTCCACGTTTGTTTTCTTCTGAATACGAAAGTTGATAAGTTGCCGCCGGAAGATTTCTGTCACATTTGTACTGAACTGAGTCTATCATTTTTTGTGGATGCTCTATTCTAAATCCAACGGCAAATGGTTTGTTCGTCAATTTTATCTTGTCTTTGAGCATTCTTAAAGTGTCTCTGGAGCTGTTGCCCAATGCGAGCACATAACAATCTGATTCATATTTTTTGTCTTGTGATTTTACCCCGATACACTTTTGATTTTCTATCGTCAAATCGTCTATTCTCGTGTCGAACTCAAATTCACATCCCATTTTTATCAGGTCATTTCTCATATTCACGATGACCTTCTGCAACTCATCAGTCCCTATGTGGGGCTTTGAATCGTACATTATTTCTCGTGGTGCGCCGTACTCTACAAATGTCTGCAACACTTCACGAACTCTCTTGTCTTTGCTTCTCGCTGTTAGTTTTCCATCTGAAAAAGTCCCGGCTCCTCCTTCTCCAAACTGCACGTTGCTGTCTGTGTTGAGCTTTCCTTTTTTCAAAAACTCGTCTATATCACAAACTCTCTTCGATACTTCACTTCCTCTTTCAATGACTTTTACTTTTGAGCCATTTTTTGCCAACAAATACGCACAGAATAACCCCGCAGGTCCGCTTCCAACGACTGTGACGCTTTTTGCATTGTCGACATTCGTTAATGTAAAATCTTCTTCAAAATATTTTTCGCAATTTTGGATTGATTTCATCTTTTTGTCAGACAAATCAGCATCCACAATCACTTGATAATTGAATACAATTCCCTTTCTGGCATCAATCGATTTGCGATATATTTCGTAATCGAAATCTTTCTTGCCAATCATTTTCGCTATTTTAGATTTCAATTCACTTTCATCGTCGTTTTTTAATTTTATATTTCTAATAATAATCATAATATTCTCTCTTTCGTTTGCTAATTGTATTATATCATTATTTACATAGAAATATTGTCAGGCAAAATGAGTTTTAAAAAAAAGCTGCCTACTTAGTAGACAGCTCATGTATTATTCTTGTGCGAACATCTCTTCTAGTATGTCGATTGCATCATTCACAGCTTGTGGGCATTTTTTTTGCATCGTGTTTTCTTTTTCAATTTTTTCGAGATTTTCCGCTATGTTATCTCCCAAAATATCCTCGCAGACAATTGACGATTGCTTTTGTTTAAATTTCGAATCAAATTCAAACATTTTTTTGACTAGAGCGACTTTTTTGTCACCTTCATTGGGCTTTGAGTGTCCATATTTAACTCCCAAAACAATGTATGCACCAGTCACAGCACCACAAGCCATTCCCTTGTACATACCGCCTGTAAATGGCGATGCGAATTTTGTGATGAGTTCTTTGTCGATGTTCAAATAATCAGCAAAATATCTCACAACAACTTGTGCACAGTCTATTCCGTCGCAAAATTGTCCCCAAATTTGCTCGTTAGTCAATCTACTCATCCAACGCACCCCCACAGCTTGAACCGCTTCCAGCAGTGCAACCGTAGCAGTATTGTTTGAAGACAATCTCTCTTGTCAATTCTTTTTGATTGATTAACTCTTTTATGTTTTGGAATTTATTCATAGGAGTTCTCTCAGCTTGGTTGAAATCACAATCGTACAAATTTCCCACACTGTCGACAGAGATTTGGAATCGGCACATTAAATTCGCAACTGTTTCTTCGTTAAAATTGTCCTCTAATAAATTCATATATTCGTCGAACTCTCCGCTTTTGTTCAAGAAATCCTTGAAAAATCCTATCGGCATATTTGTAATTGTGAACAAATTATTAAATTTGACACCCAACTTGTCGAGTTCACGCTCGTAATCTACTTGAAGATTGGATTGTTCCGGTGGCAAAAAATCACCCAGTGGATTGTACACCAAATCCAATTCTTTTGTCGTTGCGTATCCAAATTCATTTAATCTTTTCAAATTTGCGATGACTTTTGTGAACACTCCTTGTCCTCTTTGACTATCAACATTTTCTTGTGTGTAGCAAGGAAGTGATACGACTATTTTGATGTTTTCATTTTTGAATAAATTCATAAGCTCTTCGTTTTTTTCAATATCTGTAGCATTAGTTCTTATTATTAAATCATCTACTCTCATCAAACATTCTTCAATGAACCACACGATTAAAGGATGAGTTGTCGGCTCTCCTCCTGTGATGTCAACTGTTTTCATCTTGTGATTGTCCAAGAATTTCAAACAATCCAGCATTGTTTCCTTGGACATTTCCAAATTTTCACTGTTTTTCATAACGTGGCAGTGAGTGCAACGCAAATTGCATTTTTGAGTGATGTTCAGTTGCAACGTCGTTATGTCACCTGTCATTTTAAATTCTTCTTCGATTCTGTCTTCGAATTTCATTTTCTCCCCCTAAATTTTCCTTTTAAAGCATTTTTGAAAAAGTTTGTGTCACATTTTTCATCCAAGCCAACCATTTTACTTACAAAATGATGAACTTCATTGTTTGCAATGAAATTTGAAGAGCACGTTGCGCAGTAAGTGTAGATTTTTTCATTCTTTATAGAATTTTTCATCTGATTTGCGATTTCTTTTTCGCTCTTACCGGCGATTCCTCCCGCACCGCAGCAGTTTGTACTTGTAAATTTGTCATTAAACCCCTTGATATGTCTTTTGATTTCATCGAAAATAACGTGGTTGTATCTGTCAGAACATGGGAAAAACACGTTCACTTCCTCGTCAATATCGTGTATCATATCTTTTTCTTCTAGCCATTTGAATATTGTTATGACCTCAACGGACAACTTCTTGTAAAATTTGTGAAAACAGTTTGGACATACGCACACGATTCTTTCGACTTCTTTTTCCCTGAGTTCATTTTCAAATCTTTCCATATAGGTGTTTTCAAATCCAGTAAAATCGCTCGGAAGATTGCAACAGTCAATCGAGTAATCGAATCCTTCTTGTTGAAAAACTTCCATCAAGTACTTAGCGGTTTGTGGATAAAACGCCGGAAAGTTGCAACCCAAATACAACAAGTCTTTCGATTTGCGTTTGGATTTGTTTTTGAAGAAATAATTTTCTTTTTGTTTTTTAATTGATTTGAATTTCGGAGTTTGTCTTCTCAAAATAAGTGAAATCTTAGCTCCATCCAAATCAACAGGGCAAACCGCCTTGCACTTGCCGCACAAAAAACACGAAAAAGCCAAATCATTTCTCTGTGTGAAATCTTTTAAGTTGATTTTGTACTTTGTCAAAAAAGGACAATTTCTCGTGCATCTGCCACATTTAATACATTTTTCTTGGACTTCTTGTAAGTAATCATTTGTATTTTCGTTTGATATCATCTACATCTACCCCCTTGCGATACATATACTGACACTTTTGCATCATCCACATAGTTCTAAAGTATCCGTTTTTTTCGAACCTTCTCGATGAGGAGTATATTTTCATATTTGACTGGAAAATTTTGTATCCTTTTTCCTTCACCCTAATTGAAAAATCATAATCTTCCATCAAATCAATGTTCTTAAGCCCGTTCATCTCATAATAAAACTCCCTAGTGAAAAACATCCCTTGGTCACCAAATGCAATGTTTCTGAGTTTCACTCTGTTGTTGGAATTGAACGCCACAATTTTCATAATCAACTTTCTCGGAACAAATTCAATTCTGAAACAACCCATTTTGTATTTCTTCAAAATAGATTTTATCTGCTCTTTTGGATTTTGTTTGAAAAAAGAATCGCAGTGAAGAATCAACAGCAAATCTCCGTTTGAGTGTTCAATTGCGTTTATGATTTGATTGCCACGTCCTTTTGTGCTCCTGATAGGATTAAATCCCCTTTTTTTTATCTTATCAAAAGTGTCATCATCTCCGCTTACAGAAAACACAATTTCAAACTCACTGTCAAAAACATCCAGCTTGTCTATGAATTTGTCGATATTTTTTGATTCATTATACACCGGCACTATTACTGAAATCATCGGATTTTATAAACTCCTCTATCATATTCAAAAAATCATCTGACAAGTACGATTTTATCTTCTCAAAAGTAAAACCCTCATCTTTTTTCTCATCGACATACTGAGTGTACGCCATTGAACACCAAGTTATTCCTCTGAGACACGTAAACAGCAAATATTTTACGAATTTTTCCCTATCTACTTTTATTTTTGATAAGTTGTCGTATTCATCTAAGAAATCGTCCATTGTGTTTTTGTCCAAAATCACATCCGTCTTCCAAAAAGTCGTCGTCGGCGCCAAAAAATGTGCCAAATCCTGTTCTCTTTCTCCGACAATAGGTTTTTCCCAATCAATCACGTACGATTTTTCTCCTATGATGAAATTTTTGTTGTTGAGTTCAGTGTTGATAAGACATGGATTTTGAAGTGAAGAATCGAGTCCCAGATTTTTGATGTATTTGAGCATATCTGAAATTTTTTCTTCTGTGGATTCATCCTTGTGTCTCCATTTTCGATAGTGGGAGAACATCTCTACAAACTCATCATACATCATAGCAAACGGGCTTTGTGCCACAACGAAATCCTCTTTTTTCACATTTAGCTTGTGAATTTGTGACAACAAATACGCCGCAGTTTTTAAATCCGTTTCATAGTTCAAATCCCTTCCAATTAAGTACTCCTCAGTTAAGTAATCCACTCCCGTCAACTCGTCAGTTTTGAAATCGTAGACTTTCGGTGTGACTTTTGATTTTTCGAGAAATTTTAGCGCATTGTACTCGTATTCTATTTGATTGTCCAAGTGCATCTGTGAGCCCCTTGCAATTCTTATCAAATAATCGTTATGTATCAAATAATTTGAATTGTATTCTCCTCTACCGATTAATCTCACATCGTCCGTTTTACTGATAAACTTCACAAAATCAATGTCCGTATCGATGTCGCGAGTTAATCTGAGTTTAAAAAAGCTCAAATTGTTTTCTAAAATAGAGCTTTCCAACTCATTTTCTACATTTGTAGTGGAGTATTTTTTGTCTTTAAAAAGAAAATCGTGTGGTTTTTTCATCCCTATCAAACTGTATCCTCCGTCTTCTGTGGGGCTGAAAACAACATCCACATTGTCGAGTTTTTGGAAAGCATCATCGAAAATCTTTTCGTCAAAATCGTAGATATCAGAACCAATCAAAATGACCTTTGAATATCCAAGAGCCAAAACATCTTTGATAGAATTGCTCATCCTAGAGCCGATTTCATCTCCTATTTGCCTTATGCACTCATACGGAGAATTTTTTTCGTAATCTAAAAACAATTCATTCGGAGTGAGCGATAAAAAGATTTTGTAGTTTTTTATTATGCTTAAGTTTTGTTGAATGAGATTTTCGCTCAATTTTATTCTCTGCTTTTCATTCAAAAGCGAAGATAATCTCGTCTTGGAATTTTCGTGTGGAATTTTAGTCATCAAAATAACTGCGTTCATTTCTTCTCCTGTAAAAAAAAGCGGCCCGAATTGTGAGCCGCCAAAATTTTAAAAACTATTTTACTAATTCGTAGTCGTGTTCTTTAGTTCCATCTAAAGAGTTGAATACTTCTTTGTTTCCCCTGTCGATTAGTTTTTGAGCTAACTCAGAAGATTTATTTCCAGAATAGCAATAAGTGTAAACTGGTTTGTCTTGTGGAATTTCTGATAATCTAGCGTCAGCTTCTTCTAATGGCATACTAATAGCATTTTTAAGATGACCTTTGTCGTAATCTTTTTTTGCTCTAACGTCAACTATAACGTTGTTAGAGTCTTCAACAGCTTTTTCCATATCAGCTGGCAAAATACTTGCCCATTTAACCAATTTGTAATCAAATTTCTTAACGCCTTCTGCGTTTGTAACATCCTTGAATCCCTTGTCAACTAGAATTTCAGCAGCTTTTTGACTTTTCTTTCCGCTGTTGCAAACAGTGATGACTGCTTTGTCTTTGAATGCGTCTAGTTTAGAAACTTCTTGTTCAAAAGTGTCGATTGGCATATTGATAGCGAATTTAACGTGTCCTTCGTCATATTCTTTTTTATCTCTAACGTCTACAACCAATACAGTTTCTTTTTTCTTCTTATCTTGTTCGATTGCTTCGAGTTCAGCACCCTTCATTTGTTTGATTTCTGCTTTTTGTGAAGATTGTTCAGTCTTTGAATTGTTGTCAGCAGGTTTTGCTTGATTATTTGAACAACCAGTAAAAGCGATAGCTGATACTAGAGCTATTGTCAATAAAAGTTTTTTCATTAATATTCCTCCTAAAAATTTTCATCTAATTGATTATAACATATCAATCTAACAAAAATCTCTAGTTATTTATTGAAATTTTCTATAAATGGTTAACTTTTCTTCACAAATCTGTGTCCACAGTGAGGACAAGTCACCCTGATTTTGCCCTTGTTCCTTGGAATTTTCATTTCTTTTTTGCAATTTGGACATTTTATATATCTTTTGTCCTTTGAATTTACAGCTCGCATTTTGTATTTTTCAAAAAAATCCGTCATAGGCTTGACTGCTTTTGCGAATTTTTGATTTTCAATCATTCTTTTGTACTTGTTAGTCGAAAAAACTCTGAAAATTCCAAAATAAACAATCAGAAACATTGCAATTATTTCAAGAGTTCTGTTTTTAAATTTTAAATTGATAAGTGAAATTATCAAAGCTAAAAATATCATAGTCTTTGAAAAAAAATCCACTCCGTAAACTTTTCTTAAATAATTTATAATTTTATCTCGCATTTATATCCCTCGTAACATATTCCAAAGTCTTTGCGATGTCATCGTGAATGACGATGTTCGCCAGATTATCGTAGCTTGTCTTGTCGAGATTTATCAAAATCAAATTGTCACCTCGAAAATAATTTATAAGCCCACTTGCAGGATAGACCACGAGCGAACTTCCAGCGACAATCATCGTGTCCGCCTTTTGTATCCAATTTATCGCCTTCAAAAATTCACTTTGCGGTGGCACTTCTCCGTAAAGGGTAACATCTGGACGCACGACTCCGCCGCATTTTTCACAATTGCAAGGTCTGTTTTGTTTGTAATAATCCAAGGAGTATTTTTTTTCACAGTCGACGCAATAATAATCCCTCAAATTCCCGTGAATTTCTGCGATGTTTTTCGTGCCCGCCATTTTATCCAAACTGTCGATGTTTTGCGTGATAACTCCGAGCAGTTTGTGAGCATTTTCTAATCTTGTAAGTGCCAAATGTGCCTTGTTCGGTTTCACGTTGTCTATTATCAGATTTTCCAAGACGTAATTTTGAAACAAATCCGGATGTTTTGTAAAAAATTCGTGGCTTAGCATATATTCCGGTGAAAAATCACTGTCGTTTTTCTTGTTGTAGAGTCCAGTCGCCGATCTGAAATCCGGAATCCCCGATGCCGTTGACACTCCGGCACCACCAAAAAAAACTATCCTGTCGCTTTTTTCTACGATTTTTTTAACTTTTTCTATCTCATTCATTTTCTATCATTTCCTTCGCTTTCTTCTCCTGGTATTTTGTCGCAAGTGCTAGAATCACCACTGACAAAAATATCATAAAACATCCTATCAATCTTTTTGGTCTTGTCGTTTCGTGAAACAAAATAATTCCAAGTATTACAGATGTTATTGGCTCCAACGTCGAAAAAATCGTGTAAGTGCTAACTCCTGCATATACAATTGACAACTGTATGAACAACGTTCCAAAAACGGATACCAAGATTGAAATCAAAAACGCTATTATCCATGCGTATTTGTTGAGACCGAGGGTAAAATATCCTGTGATATTTCCGAAAATAAATAACAACGTCGAATTTATTACGCAGTTGTAAAATGTAACCTTAACGCTGTCCATATTTTTAAGCCCCGAAACATCCATATATATCAAATAAAAAGAATAAGTACATCCCGATGCCACTGCAAGTGTCATTCCCAGAGGAAAATTCTTGCTCCCACCTACATTGTCTGCGAGAAGTATAACTCCGATAATGGAGCAAATAAGTGAGATGAATTTGAACTTGGTCATCTTTTCATTCAAAAAAATTACCGAAAAAACCGTCACCACAGTCGGGAAAATAAAGTGAATCGATGTCGCAAGCCCAACAGAAATATACTGATATGAGCAGTACAACATCGTCATAGTGACGCATCCACCAATTGAACACATCAGAAAAAGTTGTTTCATTTCTTTTTTTGTTAGTTTGACGCTGATGTTTCGACTTTTCATCGAAAAAAATAAAAATGGAATTACAAAAAATCCCCTCAGAAAAGAAGTCATAATAGTGTTGCTTCCGTTACTCATAGTAGCTCGTACCATTATCGGAGTAAAGCCGAAAATCAAAGCAGAAATCAACGCAAACATCATTCCCTTTGCTTTTCTCACTACTTATAACACTCCTTTTTTACACATTTGTTGTTTTTATAATACAAGACAATTTCGGAGTACACCCCGTCGTAAATATCGAAAATTTCAGCCATAGAATCGCTTTGTCCATCCATCGTCTTTAATTTTTCGTAATCTACAAATTCAAGCGTACCCTCTATGTTTTCCCTAATCAACTCTCCAGAAAAATCATCAGTTTCGTACAAAAATCCGACAATTCTATCTTCATTGTCCAAATCATACCAGCTAATCATTCCAACGTATTTTATATTTTTGATGTCGAGATTTGTTTCTTCCTTGGCTTCTCTAATCACAGATTCAGTAATAGATTCAAATTTTTCGACGTGACCTCCTGGAAAAGTCAAGCCTTCCCAGCCGTATTCTTTCACTTTATCAAGGACCAAAACGTCTTTGCCTCGATTTATTTTAACCATATTGCACAAAATATTTTCCATAAAAACCTTCTATATTTTAAATTTTTTGATGATGTAATCGGCAAACTCGCTCGGATTGTCGATATCAAAATTCTCATAGCCACTGAATTTCCTGTCGCTTATGATTGCGTATTTGTTGATATCATTCGCCACCAAATCATCCGTAAGAGTACACTCATATTTGATAAAATCTGAATCTTTCATCCCTTCAAGAATTATCAAATCAACATCATCGAGTAATTCTATCAGTTCAAAAACGCTCTTGCTCTTACCATCTAATTTAAAGTATTTGTCGTTAAAAATCAAGCTTTGATTTGCACCTTCTTGTTTGTAAAAAAAAGTGTCCGTATCGTCAAAATCGAGCTTGAAATCGTGACCGTCGTGCTTAATAACAGAACAGGTTTTGTTTTTCTTTTTCAATTCTCGAATCAACTTTCTTATGAAAGTTGTCTTGCCACTGTTTTTTTTGCCACAAATAGAAATCAACGGCGTAGAATTTTTTTTTAGTTCTTCTGGATAATTGATGTTGATGAAATTTTTTTGAAAAATCGTGTACTTCAAATCCACGAATTTTGTTTCGATTTTTTTCAACAAATTCATCACACGATAATCTTTTTTCTCCAGCATATCTTCCAGTATAGGAATAATTTTCTTCGAGAAAATTCCGCACGTCGGATAAAATCTTTCATCATCTTTAAAAATTATCGCCTCATCTGAAAAACTTGCGATAGATGCAGCAAATTCCACTAAATCGTGATTCACATTAATCATATCGCAAGAAGTTATAAATACATATTCATTTGTTGAGTTTTTCAAAATTTCAAGTATCCCACTCAAAGGCCCTGCATTTTGAAAGCTGTCCTTGACAGTTTTTACCGGAAAATAATCGTGACTGTTACATGAAATTATCAGCTCATAATCAGAAAATCTTCCGATTAATTCCTGAATAAATGTGTGTCCATGATAATTCAAGTCGAACTTGTCCTGACCCATTCGACTGCTCTTTCCTCCAGCCAAAATTCCAACACTTACTTTCATATTTCACCTAAATAAATATAATCTACTTTTTGATTTTCGCTCAAACTTTCGTTTTGTTTTTGCAACAAAAGTGCGTTGCAATCTGTCAAATCTTTCAACATAGAGTTTTTGTGGCGAGCAAAAATCGTGATTTTTGAATCTTTCACAAAACACCTTACAAAACGAGTCAATTTTGACGGCTGCATCGAACCTTTTACAATTGTTCCCTGTTCAAATTGTTTGACGTTCACTGCATAAAATTTGTTGTACAACTCCCAAAACAAAACCTCAAAATTACAAAAAGCGGCGAACGGACTTCCCGAACAAGACAAGACTATCGTGTTTTGTATCTTGGATGCCATAACCGGAGTTCCCGGCTTCATAGCCACTCCGTGAAATAAAATCTCGCCCAAGTTTTTCATACAAATTTCCATCAAATCTTTGTCGCCGACACTGACTCCTCCTGTTGTTATTATGCAGTCAGATTTCTTCGATATTTTTTTGATTTCGTCTGTTATAGACTTTTCATCGTCTTTTACGTTTTTGTGTTCAACGACCTCTATGCCTGAGTTTTCCAAAATGGATTTGAGAGCAAAAGTTGTCGAACTGTAGATTTTGCCAGGCTTGTAATCTTCTCCTGGATACAACAACTCTGAGCCTGTCGATATCAATGACACCTTCATCTTTCGTTTGACTTTTACTTTTGAGTAGCCGTTAGATGCCAAGATTGACAAATGAATTGAAGATAGTTTGGTGTTTTTTTTGATGACAATATCGCCTTTTTTTACATCTTCGCCTTCTTTAATGTAATAATCGAATTTCTCGTAAGGCTTGTCAATCTCGATAAATCCATCTTGAACTTTGCAGTTTTCTTGTTTGACGATAGAATCGTAGCATTTTGGAATGTAAGCTCCGGTTGTAATTCTAATGCAAGTGTTCTTAATGTATTCAAATTCATTGTAATCACCCGCAAAATTTGTTCCGATGATTTTCTTCTTGGACGACTTGTCATCGTCTTTGGTGCTTACGGCGTAACCATCCATAGCACTTTTTGGGTAAGGAGGGTTGTTGAATTGCGCAACAACATCCTCAGCCAACACCCTATTGTGACAATCTTCGAGGGCTATTTCTTCGACATCTAAAGTTTGCTCTATATTTTTTTGTAAAATTTGTTTCGCTTCATTTACATTAATCAACATTATTTTTCCCGATTATTCGCTTTTTAATTTCGTATTAATATTTCTCATTGTTGGAATCAAAATTCCACCCAAAACATTTCCCAAAGTTATAACTAAAAGTGCAATTATTGTCTGTCCACTCCACATTCTAGCCATTTGGAAGTAAAACATATCTGCAATACAGTGTTCAAATCCGCACAAGATGAACACCATAATACTCAATACAATTCCCAAGTATTTTCCAATTTCGTGAGGATTGTTTAGATATTGGTCGACTGCGTGAACTACCATAATATTGCAGAAAATTCCAAGTACAAACAGACTTATCAAACTATCGTCAGCTTTTACTTGAACCAATCTTGATGATTTGTCTATTAAATCTGGTGCAATCCTAGTGAGTCGAATTAACTCTGCAACTATTATACTTCCAATCAAATTTCCAACCCACACCATAAAACACCATGGCAAATACGTCTTGACATCGTTGTTGAAAAGATATCCTACTTTTCCCGTGAACAGATTGTATTTTAGGGTACAAACTGCAAAAAGTCCCAAACTAAACATAAATGCTCCGACAATTTTGTTTGAAAGACTCAAATACACAACTCCACCTAATGCGATGAAAGCACCTGCCATTATAGCGTACAAAAAATCCCCTAATTTTTTCATAACTATACCCTCTTTCTAAAATCTAAATAAATATTTAAACGACTTTGTTTGCAAAAGCCGATTATGGACAAATTGTATTTTTGTGCAAGTTCTAGTGAAACATCAGTTGGGGCGCTTCTCGAAACTATGACAGAAATTCCTGAATTGATGCACTTTTGAACTATCGACGATGGAATCCTTCCCGATGTAAAAGCTATCAACTCCGATAAATTTTCGCCCTTCAATGCGCAAGTTCCCACTGCTTTGTCAAATGCGTTGTATCTTCCAATGTCATCACATTGGCATATTATTTCACCATTTTTCGCAAGAACCACTGAATGTACGTTGCCAGTTTCTTTGAAAAGTTTTGAGCCCGACAAATTATAATTTGAAATTCTTAGCAAATCTTCTTCTTTCCAATCAACTGGAACAACTTTTTCGTCTCTGTTTTTGAAATTGTACGGAATATTTTTGTAATCTCCACTTTCAGTTGTCGCATGACTTGGCGTATTATCTACATTATGTAAAATCACATTGCAACTATTTTTTTCGAAATTCACCGTCACATTTTTAATGTCTTTTGCTTGCACAATGTTTTCTGTAATCAAATATCCGTAAACAAGTTCTCGTAAATCCTTTTCAATGCACAAAAGCTTCACGATTGGCTTTGAATTAATGTTTATATCCAACAAAAATTCCCTCAAAATAACATCTTTAACTTCTTCAATGACACCGTCATTGTATTTCTTAACCATTACTTTTTTTTCAAAATTCATCTAAATCTCCTTTATTTCATTATATCAAACAACTTTAGTTGATACAAATAAATAAAATTTTTTATGAATTTTTTAAATTTGAACACAAAAAAACCAAGAGAAAATATTCCGGAAAATTCACCGGCAATTTCACTTGGCTTTGTTTTATTTGTTTTCTTGGTTTTTGTGTCGTTGTTCAGCCTCTTTTTTGCTGTAAACACATCCGCAGTAATCTTGTCTGTAAAGGTCGAACTCCTTGGACAATTCGATTGACCTTTTGTATCCATTTTTCTTTTTGAAATCCGAATGCAAGAATCTCGTCTTGTGAACTTTTTCCAAATTCTCGCCAATTTCATTAATCCACTGACTGTTTTTGTGTGGGCTGACAGATAAAGTCGTCGTTACAAAATCAAATCCCATCTCATCCGCAATCTCGAATGTCCTGTCGATTCTCAAATCATAGCACTCGTAACAGCGTCTGGATTTTTCTCCTAAGTCTTTGTATTCTTCTACTCTTTCGTAAAATTCTTCCGGATTGTACTTGTCGACAATAATATCAATCGGATATTTTGCTTTTGTTTTTTCGATAACTTTTTTCTGCTCGACAACTCTCTTGTCAAATTCATTTTTGGGACTTATGTTGGGATTGTAAAACAAAATTGTTATTTTAAAAAATTGTGCCAAATACTCCAACACATAGCTAGAACAAGGTCCACAACAGCTGTGAAGCAGGAGAGTTTCTCCCCCGTTTAATTTTTCAATTGTTTTGTCCAGTATTTTTTGGTAATTCTCCATAAAAATCCACTATCTTTCTCTGCTCAGAAATAACAAAATCGGCTTTTGCATCTATGAGTTCTTGTCTCGGTCTAAATCCCCAATCAACTCCAACGCTTGTGACCTTTGCATTTTTGCAAGTTTCAATGTCGGTGTTTGTATCTCCAAAATAAACAATTTCTTTCTTTTTGATTTTTAGTTCATCGACAATTTTGTCTAGCAAATAAGGATTGGGCTTTCTTTTTGTTTCGTCTTGTAATGCTGACACATAATCAAAAAACCCCTTCGGAAACAATCTGTTCAATATTTTTTCCGCCGCTGGAAGTGTCTTGTTCGTGCAAATACACAACAACGCATTTTTTCGTTTTAATTCTTCCAAGCTTTCTCTTATGTTGGGATACAATTTTGTTTTCGTATCGTTAAAATTATTGTAAAAGTCGATGTAAGCTTCGTAAATTTCATCGAATTTTGAATCAACTTCATTTTTGTCCAATCCATCTCTTTCTATCAAATAATCCAGAGATTTCCTGACTAAAATCTTGGGGCCATCACCCAAAAAATAGTTGAATTTTTCTTTTTCAACTGGTTTTAATCCATACTTTTGTGATGTTTGATTGAAACAATAATTTATCATCTCCAAAGAGTCAATCAATGTTCCATCCAAATCAAATACAAACACTTTTTTCATTATTTTAGCCTCGATTCGTATAATGCAATTGAGCAGGCAATCGGCAAGTTCAACGAGTCAACATCTTTCGATTGACTTATGAAAGTTTTGTTTTCCAAGTAATACTCGCCGGTTAATCCCTTGCCCTCATTTCCAAACGCTAAGCTGTACGGCTTTTTGAATTTAACCTCGCTTAGTTCGACAGATGTTTCATCCAATACAAAAGAATAAATGTTGTTGTCGGGATAGTTTTTCTTGTAATCTTCTAAACTGTTAAATTGTTTTATGTTCAACTTGAAAAAAGCTCCCATACTCGCTCTTATGACTTTAGGGTTGTAGACATCGCACGTATTGGATATAAGCGCCAAATCTCTGTACGAAAAAGCCAGCATACTTCTCATAATTGTACCCAAATTCCCCATATTATCAATCCCGTCCAACAAAATATGATTGTGACCTTTCAAATCAGATTTTTCTTTTTTGAAAATCCCAATCACATACTCCTTGTCTTTGAGTGAAATTTTGTTGATTTGTTTGTCGGAAATTGTGTAGTGTATTTTGTTTTTATTCAACAAATCTATAAGTTTATCCTTGTCATTAAAATCTTCAGAAATTAAGACCTCTTCTACAAGGTCAAGCCTGTTTTCGATAAGCTCAATTGTTGGAAAAGGTCCCATTGTATAAGAATATTCGAGATTTTTTTTGTATTTAATATACTTTTTCATCTATACTCCATTGCTAAAAATCCACATTTTTTTTATTTGTGGTTGTAATCTTTTGTAGCTCCATTTTTTTTGAGAATTGATAAGGCTGTTTGGGTCGTTTATTATTATATTACCGTCCTTGTCAATTGCACTAATAACCATAACGTGACCGACTCTTGTAAAATCTCCGGGTCTCACCGAAATTAAAATAAAATTTTTCTTTTTTATGTTGTATTTGATTGTGTTGTAGTCGGGATTCACTTGCACCGCTTTCAATCCGTATTTGCTTGCGATGAAAGGATAGAAATCCCAGCTCGTTCCATCGGAAGACGAAAATCCGTTTCTGTCGCTTTCTTCTGCAATCAACGCCGGTGTAATTGAATTGTCTTTTTTCATAGTTGACAACACCATCGCACAGCTCGTTGGTCCACAGCCTGTGTAGCCAATAATCCCGTAGCCGTATTTTTCATATCCCCATCTTCTATCCCACTGCAAAAACAAAGGGACATCGGACTGATTGGCTTTTGTATGGTAGCTGTAGTCGTTTTTTATTGAAGGGTCAATGGTTTTTGCCACGAAATTTACCGCAGTGTAGTTGTTTCCAGCAAGCTTCAGCAAAGAAATATGAATGTCGTCGGCATGTTTCATTATCAATTTCGCGTTTTTATTGTACTTTGCGAATATCTCCAAATTGTGAAGAAGTTCATTTCTCTTGTAAGTGTTGACAAAGACATTTTCATTTTTCAAAATTTGTCTGAAAATTTCCTCATCATCACTAGGTTTTTCCAAATTCTGCTCGTTATTTTCTGGTTTTTTATCTGTAGTTTCTCGTGAAGAATTTTTTTCCATTTCTTGCAACATTTTTTTGTTTGCAATGTATTCTTCTTTATGTGTTTTAAATTTTATCATTAAAATTAAGATAGCTAAGACAATCGTCGCGAAAAAAATTCTGCGTTTAATAGATTTTCTGCGTTTATCTCTTAGATATCTGTCATGATTATCGATTTTCAACAAACCACCTCATTTATATAATTATATCATACACAAATTAAATTATTACAAAATTATGACAACTTTATAAAATTGTAACATTGTTTGGGTATAATAAAAATAGAGGTGATAAAATGAGTGAATTTTATAATTCAATTTCAGAAAGCTACGAAGATATTTTTAAACCGAATGAAAAACAAATAAATTTTCTAGTTGAAAAAGCTAAGTACAAAATCTTAGATGTCGCTTGTGCGACGGGAAAAGTTGCTGCGAAAATGAAGGAAAAAGGATTTGATGTTGTAGGCATTGATTTGGAGGAGAAATTCGTTGACATCGCCAGAAAAACTAATAAAATCAACGCTGTTTTGATGAATATGCTCGATATTGACCAACTAAAAGATGATTTCGACTTGATTTACTGCATCGGAAATTCTCTCGTGCATTTGTCTAGTGCAAAACAAGTTGACGAGTTTTTGAAAAAATCATACGACAAGTTAACAGAAGGAGGAAATCTTGTAATTCAAATAATAAACTTCTATCCTTTTTTAAAAGTTGAGGGAGATTTTCTGGGTTCACTTCCAACAATCAAAAACGATAAAGTTGAATTTGTGCGAAAATATTTCAGAAACGACGATTACATCAGATTCAACACGGTTATGAGTGCAAATGCAAAATCCATCGAGAACAATGTCGATTTGCTTCCAATTACAGCTGATGAATTGGTGAATTTGTTGGAGAAAAACAAATTCAAAAACATAAAGAGCTACGGCGGATTTGACAAATCAAAATTCGACAAGAAAACTTCCACGCCACTTGTAATCTGTGCGAATAAATAACAATACCTCCCTGTGAAAGGGAGGTTGTTTTAAAACTTCATATTCTTTTTTATCGAACCAAAAATCCCACGAGCAATGTCTCTGCCGATTTGTCGTGTGAAACTACCCAAAATTGAGTTAATGCTTTTGGTTGCAAAATCTTCAAGTTCAGATTTTTCTTTTTTTGTCGATTTTTGTGGTGATTGTTCAGGTTCGATTTGTCGTTCCAATTTGTTCTGAAGAATTTCGTAAGCGGATTCTCTGTCAATTGACTGAGAGTATTTGCTGTAGAGCGGAGAGTTTTTTACGATGTAATCAATGTCAGATTGAGAAAGTGGCGTAAATGACGAGTGTGGAGGAAGAACAAGCCCTTTTTTCGTCAAACTCGGTGCTCCATTTTCATCCAAAAAAGATATCAACGCTTCTCCAGTTCGCAAGTTCACGATTTCATCTTTAATGTTGATTTTACCATCGGTTCTAAATGTCTCGGAAATTTTTCTCACCGCTTCTAATTCTTTCGGAGAAAAAGCCCTCAACTGATGGACGATTCTATTTCCAAGTTGAGATGACACAGAATCGGGAATGTCCAACGGATTTTGTGTAACGAAAAATATTCCAACTCCTTTTGAGCGAATAAGTCTTACAACTTGCTCTATCTTGTCCATTATCATTTTGTTTGCGTTGTCAAAAAGCAAATGTGCTTCGTCAAAAAAGAATACCAACTTAGGAATTTCTGGATTTCCAACTTCTGGCAGCGACTCGAAAATCTCCGACAGTAACCACAACAAAAACATTGAATACATATTTTTGTCGTTTATCAATTTGTTGGCTTGAATTATGTTTATAACACCTTTTGAATTGGAATCTGTCCTCATCAAATCTTCAATTGCCAAACTCGGCTCGCCAAAAAATTTATCCGCACCCAAATCTTCGATGAACAACAATTTTCTCATAATTGCGCTGATAGTTTGAGTTGTTATGTTGCCATATTTTTTCGAATAAACCGCTTTATTTTCTGACAAATAGTTGAGGATAGACCTCAAATCTTTGATGTCCAACAGCAACAATCCTTCTTCGTCTGCCACTCTGAATGCGATGTTGAGTATTCCCGACTGAGTGTCATTTAATTCCAAGATTTTCGACAACAAAATAGGCCCCATTTCCGATACTGAAACTCTAAGCGACAGTCCGTTTTCTCCATAAACATCCCACAATGTGACAGGATAATTCTTGAACTCGAAATCAGTGATATTCATCTCATCAAGTCTTTGTTTTATGTTGTCATTCATCTCTCCTACAGATGCCAAGTCGGACAAATCGCCCTTAACATCTGACAAAATCGTAGGCACACCTAGTTCTGAAAAATATTCGCACAACACTTTCAAAGTAACAGTCTTGCCACTTCCAGTCGCTCCGACTATCATTGCGTGCTGATTTACTTTGTTTGAGAGAAGCTCGATATTCTCATTCCCCTTTGCTATCAATAACTTTTCCACTATTTCCTCCGCATTTCTATTTCTCTTGTATAATCTGTTTCAAATCAATAAAATTAAACGTTGCTTTCCTGTAAAAAACTTTTGTTTTCTTATACTTGTTGTAGTTGTTGTACGCTGTAACTGCACACACTGAAAGTGCGAACACCAACAATGTGTATTTCCCAAATATCAAATATAAAATCATTCCCATAATCACATAAGATATCGGGCTGTAATCAAACGGCTGGTCGTAAAAAACACTGTAGAGTATTCTGTCAATACATATTACTACCAATAACAGCCACCCATACATCGCCAAATTGAGTGTATTTGATTCTAATAAATTAAGAATTATTGCTGGAACAAAATACACTCCCGCTCCAATTATAGGTACAAATGAAAGTACCGTTATAAAAAACGATTTGACAAAAACATGGTCAACCTTCGCACATTTCAAAAATAGTACAGACGTCAATAAAACTAATATTATTTTCGAAACCTCGTAACTTTTCTCATACAAAACTATTTTCTTTAAATTCTCTTTCATTTCTAATATCCCGGCTTTTCTAATAATTTAAACATTTGCTTCTTGTATTCTTCAACTCCTGGTTGATTAAAAGGATTCACTCCCAAAACGAGAGCGGATATGGCTACCGACATCTCGAAGAAGTAAATCATATATCCCAAATTTTTTTCGTTGATTTCGTCAATGCTTATCATAACGCAATCGACATCCGCTGACTTGTGAGCTTCCAACGTGCCAAGCATCGCCATTTTGTTGACATAATCCACGGATTTTCCTGCAAGGTAGTTCAATCCATCAAGGTTTTTTTCAGTTGATTTTATCGCCAAATCTCTCTTTGGATTATCGACGGAAATCACCGTTTCAAAAATATTTCTCTGTCCACCCTGAATCATTTGTCCCAACGAATGCAAATCAGTCGTGAAATTGCACGCCATCGGGAAAATTCCCTTGCTGTTTTTGCCCTCTGATTCCGCAAATAACTGCTTGAACCATTCTGAAAAGTATTTCAATTTCAACTCATAATTGACTAAAATCTCGATATCCTTTCCATTTCGATACATATTGTTTCTGAAACAAGCGTATTTCAATGCTGGATTTGACTCATAATCGAGCTTTGTCAAATCGATTCTTGCCGATTTTGCCCCTTCAAGCAAAAGACCGATGTCGATTCCTTTCACAGCTATTGGCAACAACCCGACAGAACTCAACACAGAAAATCTTCCACCAATATCATCTGGAACGACAAATGTTTCGTATCCATTTGTGTCCGCTAATTGTTTTAATGCGCCCTTTTCTTTGTCAGTCGTTACAAAAATCCTGTTTTTTTGTTCTTGTTGTGAGTATTTTTCATCCATCAACTCTTTGATAAATCTAAACGCAATCGCAGGTTCAGTAGTAGTTCCGGATTTGCTGATGACATTGACCGAAAAATCCCTGTCTTTTAAATAATCCAAAAGTTCGGACAGATATGTGGACGACAATTGATAACCCGCATAGATTATTTTCATAGATTCGTCTTCAAAGTAATCTTTCATACAGTAATCAATAGCCTTTGCGCCAAGATAGCTTCCACCGATTCCAATCACGACAAGAACATCAGAATTATCTCTGATTTTTTCTGCACAAAACTTTATCCTATCGACCTCTTTTTGTTCATATTTTTCGGGCAAATCAATCCAGCCTGTGAACTCTTTTCCCTCGCAAGATTTGTCCAACAACTTTTCCAGCGCATTAATAGCTTCATTTTGTAACTTCCTAGCATCATCCTGACTAGTTGTGTTTGAAAAATCTACCTTGAACATATTATCCTCCTACAAAACTTTCAGACTTACCATAACAATATCATCATCTTGTTCCAAAAATCTGAACGATTCCAACTCCGTCAACACAGTATCAATTCTTTGACTTGGAACTTTCATTAAATCTCTCTTCAGCCTTTCTTCGCCGTAAAATTCGTTATTAAAGCCTCTAGTTTCTGTGATTCCATCAGTGTACATTATTATCTCATCTCCACTCGAAAGCAAAATATCTCGTTGTTTAAACTCAACGCCTTCGAACAACGGCGAGATTGGATGACCCGTCACCTTCAACTCCTGCATATTCGAATTGGTAATCAAAAGTGGAATGCCATTGTGCCCAGCATTTGCATACGAAAAAATCTTGAGTTTTTTGTCGTAAAGCCCATAAAAAATCGTAAAATACTTGTCTATTGCCAAATTCAACTCGCTAAACGATGTGTTCAAATCCTTCAGAACTCTTTTTGGCCTTGAATCTGTAATTCTACTGACCAAATATCTCATCGTCTGTCGTATAAACATCGTGAGAATTGATGCAGCAATTCCATGACCCACAACATCGGCGATATAAATTCCCACAAATCTCTCGTCAATGTCTATGCAATCAATGATATCTCCCGACAAATCCCTAGAAGAAATATACCTGTAATCCAAGTTCAATCCAACATGCTCACCCTTGCTAGGGAGAGTTTTGTTTTGAATGTGCTTTGCGAAAATAATCTCATCTTTTATGTCCTTACTGGCATTGATAAGATCAATCTGAGTTTTAACTTCTCTGGAAATATCCCTGAAAACTTCGACAGTGCTCACCACTTCTCCATTTTTGTTCATAACTGGAGAAGAAGTTATAGAATAATCTATTCCCTTTATTTTTCTTTTTTCTTTGATTGTGCAGTTCAACCTGAATTTTCTGTCTGCCAAGCACTTTGGAAAATCCTCGCTGTAATCCAAATAGCAATTCACGCCGATTGGATTTATGGGCATAGAATCTATCATACTTTTATTGGCAAACACAATGACTCCGTCCTTGTCGATAACTCGAACCAAATCCTTCATCGAGTTAAGAACTTGAAAATCAGAGCCGTCAAAACAACTCACACAATCGTTAGATTTCTTCTCCAAAAATTTTCCTCCTACTTAGGTCTCGGCCCAAAATACTGGTACAAATAGCATTTCATATTTCCATTGTACATCTTTCTATTCTTAGACGATTTCGTGCCGTAAAATTTCTCGAAATCTTCACAATCAGTGATTATATACTGTGATTGTGTCGTGAATTTTTTCATTTTAATTCCCAAATCCGCATAAATCTTCTCAGCCTCTTTCTTTTCGCCAAGCCTCTTTCCATAAGGTGGGTTCGAAACCAAAACAAAGTAATTGTCTTTTAACACGACATTTCGAAAATCTCTCGTCACAAATCTGATATCTTCTCGAACTCCAGCATTTTCTGCATTTTCGATGGCTTTTTCAATCGCAGAACCGTCAATGTCGCTCGCAAAAATATCAATCTTACTATCGTAATCTATAATTTCCAACGCCTTTTTTCTCTCTAATTTGTATGCGTCGTTGAATTTTTTGTTAAAATTCATAAAATCAAATTTTCTGTCGATTCCAGGTGCAATATTCCTGAATTTCTTCGCAGCTTCGATTGCAAAAGTCCCACTTCCACAAAACAAATCGACAAAAGGTCTGTTTTTTGATGCGTACGACAAATCAATAATGCCCGCCGCCAAGTTCTCCCTAATCGGTGCCAGAACGCTCGATTGCCTATAGCCTCTTTTATGCAGACCATCTCCGGATGTATCCAAAGTTATTGAACACACATCCTTCACCAAGCTGACTTCTATCCTGAATCTATTTTTTGATTTTTCAAACCAATCAATCTTGTATTTTTTCTGAAGCGACTTGATTATTGCCTTTTCTGTAATCGACTGACAATCCTTAATAGAAAATAATTTAGACTTATAACTTCTACCTTCTACTATGAATTTGGAATCAGCTTCGAGAATATCCGACCAATTTATTTTACTCACGCCATCGAAAAGTTGCTCAAAAGTAAACGCCTTAAAATTCCCCAACTCAATCAGCACCCTGTCGGCGCATCTCAGATTTATATTCAGCTTTGCGACATCTCTTTCATCGCCATTTAATGATATTCTTCCGTCATTCACATCCAAGTTTTCAAATCCCAAATCCAAAAGTTGTCGTTTAACTACACTTTCCAACCCAAATGCACAAGTTACAATTATTTTCAAAATTATTTCCTCCATATTTATATATATTTTATCATATTTACAATGTTTTTTATCAATTAATAGTTCATAAATCAAAACAAAAAAAATACTGCAACGCAAAATTCACGTTGCAGCCAAATAAATATTAATTTAAAGAAATATCTCCGCTTACAGTTGCGGCTGTGATTTTAAAATCATCCTCTGTGAAAGATTGAGTGTGAGATTTGCTGATTGTTTTCGAAACTTCCTTGTAGAAATTTTCAAATTGAATTTCGCCGCTCACAGTTTTAAACTCTGCACAGCCTTTCTTTTCTTTGACGTCAATCTTGAAGTCACTCGAAACACCCTTCAAATTCATATTTTTGTTTTCATCCAATTTTACATCTACATCGCCACTTACAGTATGCACGTTCAAATCTGGACAGTCAGATTGCACATCTACATCGCCACTTACAGTATTCACAAAAATATTTTTTCTGCATTTAAATACTTTAACATTTCCACTCGCTGTGTTCACGTTGACATTGTCAGACTCCGTAGATATAAAAACATCTCCACTAGAGCTGTTGCAAGTGACATCGTTGCTAATGACATCTACATGGACATCTCCACTTGCAGTTGCGATATTCAATCCCAAATCGCTGTCTTTTGGAATCTTGATAGAAATTGATTTGATGAAACTCTTTTGAAAGATTTTTTCCATTTTCACCTTTCCAAGCTTCAACACGTGATTCATATAATCAACATCTAATTTCTGAGATTCATCCGTCGTATTGTAAGTCACGAATACTTTGTCTAAGTCATGAGTTGAGATGTCGATATCCGCATTTGATTTGACTTCAATTCTATGAAAATCATTGTCAAACTCCAATGTTTGTTGTGTCAAATCGTAATCTTTTTCTTTTGATTGTTCAAAAATTTTCGAACTAAAGAAATCTCCAATGCTGTCCAAATTGAACATACTGAAAAAGTTGTTTTCTCTTATAATTCCAGCTTCCTTGCATTCATTGAATATTTCTCTTGGATTTCCGAGTTCTTTCGAGATTTCTTCCTCGGTTTTTCCATTCTCTAATCCTATTTTGAAATGTTCTTCATAATCATTTTTAATTTCACTATAAGTAGTTTCATCGACATTTCTGAAATAATAATCCAAAAGTTCCATAAATTGTTCTTTGTTCATTAAAAATCCTCCTCCAATAAGGCCTTCACTCTCTCAACCAATTCTCTGTAATCTTCAAGTTGTGAGTGCAAATATTTTTTTCCTTCTTCTGTTATCTTATAGTATTTCCTAGATGGACCCGATTCTGATTGCTCAGTGTAATCTTCCAAGTATTTGTCGTTTTTCAATCTTCTGAGCATTGGATAAATCGTTCCCTCACTCATTGGTATCTTATCTTTAATCTGATCTATAATTTCGTATCCGTAGCTGTCTTTTTTAGATATAACCGATAAGACACATAATTCCAATATTCCTTTTTTTAATTGTGTGTTCATATCTTACCTCCCGATTACATTATATAACACAGTAGTAAATATTACAAGGTATTATGTAAAATTTTTTACTACAAAAATTTCAGCTGTTCAAAATTTGTACCGCTCAAATTAGCAGCAGTTATTCCAAGCAATCGCACGGGCTTATCAATTTTAGTGTTGTAGGCCAAATACTTTACAATTCTCAAAATATCCGAAGAATCCTTGATGTATTCGTCAAGTGTCATCGATTTAGTGATGACTGTAAAATCATTGAGTTTAATCTTAATTCTTATAGTCTTGGCTTTTAAATTTCTGTTTTTCAAATCAATCGACAATTCCTCACTGAACAGCTTTGCTTTTTTAATTAGTTCAGCATAATTTTTAATATCTCGTTCAAAAGTGTACTCCACACCAATAGATTTTCTAATTCTTGACAACTCTAACTTTCTACTATCAATCCCTCGTATTCTCTCGTAAATGACTTCTCCGAATTTGCCAAACAAATTCACTAGATTTTCCCTCTTTAAATCGTACAAATCGCAAACTTTCTTTATACCAAGGTCATTTAATTTCTTCTCCGATTTTTTCCCAATTCCTTGAATTTTGCCGACATCCAAGTCCATTAAAATATCTGGAATATCATCTTCAGTGATTATTTTAATTCCATGCGGTTTGTTCCAATCCGATGCAAGTTTTGCAAGGCTCATATTGTAGCTGATGCCTATTGAAATCGACAAACCCGTCTTCACCCTTACATTGTCTTGAATCATCTTCGCAAGCAACTCTCTGCCCATATCTATGTGCGAAATATCCATACAACCCTCATCAATACTCATTTTTTGAATTTTTGAGGAAAACAACGACAAAACTTTGAACACATTTTCGCTGTGTTGTCGATATTTTTCAAAATCCGGCTTGACGATGACAAGATTGGGAACAATTTTTCTAGCCTGAAAGATAGGCATTGCAGAATGAAGCCCGTATTTTCTAGCCTCGTAATTTGCAGTTGTAATAATCCCTCTTTGACTTCTTCCTCCTACAACCATCGGAATGTGTTTCAATTGTGGATTGTCGAGAATTTCGCACGATGCAAAAAAAGCATCCAAATCAAAATGCAAAAAATTTAAATCCATAATTTATCCCCCTAATAAAAAAGCCCTCATTAATAGAGAGCTTAATCGTTAATTTTCAAATTATTTGATGATATCCAAGCGTCATAAGATTTCATTGAATCCGCACTTTTTACAATAGCATGACACCAAACTCTATGTCCCGAATCTGGCTTTGCCTCGTAAATATACACTTCGCTTCCAACGGGAACTGTGGAAACAACCCTTGACTTATTGGGTTGCTCATAAAGTTTAGCAGATTCGCTCGTAACAAGATATGTTTTTCCAACTAATTTAATACACATATCTATCAACCTTTGGTTGCGACTCGAACCTTCCGATTGGTTTGTACCAGCATTTTCAGAATCCTCTTTTTCCTGTTTAAGATTTTCAGCTGATTCCTGAGCTAACTTTTCTGCTTTTTCCCTCGCCTCTTTTTCTTTTTTCTCAGTAAGGGCCTGTTGTTTTTCTTCTTCCTTCTTCTTGTTTTTGAATTTGTCCTGAGCCTGTTCAATATCTTTTATACTTTCAGTGATGAGTTTCTCATGCGGCATTATTTTTGCATAAGACTTTAACAAACCCAAGCTAGCTTCGAAATTTTCATCTTCAGCAAATGAGTCAGAAGTTATAATTACCTTTTGTGTCGTTTCCTGTAATCTTTGTTGTGCCTTTTGATAATTTACGCTGTCATTTTGAACAACTTTCAAAAAACTTTTTGCAGCATCCAAATACTTCGCATCGTTTAAGTAATTCAAGCCGTAATTGTAGTTATTTTGCGATGACAAAAGCTCAACAGCACCTCTTTTTTTGTCGATGTAGGAACCATCATTTGTTTTATCATACAATTCACTGTAATAATCAACCGCCTTTTGATAGTTTCCATCTGCTATACATTGTTCTGCCAATTTATTTAATTTTTCTGCCCTTGAGGAATTAAATATATTTAATCCCGCAAATACTATAATAAATATTACAGCAGCTGAAATCACTGCTAAAATAATATTTTTTTGTTTCATTCATTACACCTCTATAATATTCTAATGAATACAATCTAATAAGTCAATAAACGAAAACGTTATATTAAATTTGTAAATTTCTATGTTTTCACACAAAAAATAATGGAGTATTTTAAAAATACTCCATTTATTTTTATTAAAAGTTTATTAACTTTATTTCATTGGTTCGTCAGCTGTAAGTTCGATTTCGCTCCATTTGAAATCATCTTTGTTAGTGTCTTGAACGTATCTTGTATCGAACTTCTTAACTCTCTTGTTAATTGGAATTAAAGCTTCTCTGTAAAGAGTTGGAATCAATGGAACATGGTCTTCCATAACTTTTGCGAAATCTTTGTAAGCTTGTGCTCTTTCTTCATCAGAAGATTTACCATCAGCTATCTTGTCTAATGCTTTTTGCATATCATCATTAGTGTATCTGTAATAGTTGAATGATGCGTTCTTACTGAATAATCCTGATGGATCTGGGTTAGTACCAGTTCCCCAAGTGCCTTGGAATATGTCGATTTCAGGGTCATCATTTTTAACTTTTTCATAGAATGCGTTGAACTCAATCAATCTTCCGCCAGTTAATTGAACATTCAATCCAACTTGTTTCCAGCATTGGATGTAGTATTGTGCTAATGGCTCAGCGATTTCTCCACCTGCCATTGAAGCAAATTTGATTACAAGTGGTTTACCATTTTTGTCTTCTCTAATACCGTCGTTGTTAACATCTTTGTATCCAGCTTCGTCTAATAATTTTTTAGCTTTTTCTGGATCGTAGTTGTAACCTTTTAATTCACTGTTGTAGTAATCTTTGAAGATTGGAATAATAACAGATGTTGCTTGTGACCTATATCCTAGATAGAATTTTTCACCAACTGCATTGTTATCAATTGCATAACCCATTGCTTTACGCAATTTTTCGTCAGCCATTTTAGCGTTAGGGTCTACTACAACTTGTCCTTTTGCTTTGTCCCATTTACCTAATTTAAATCCGATGTAAGTGTAAGCCATATCTTGTAGTCTTGCTACGTTGTATCCTTTTAATTCTGATATTTCTTTGAATGTATCTGAAGGTGCTCCACCTGCGATATAATCGTATTTACCAGCTTTCAATGAAGCTAATATTTGTGAAGTTGGAACTACTTCCATTACAACTTTGTCAAGTTTTGGTTTTCCACCCCAGAAGTATTCGTTTGGTTTAAACTCAACAGATTGTCCTGGAACTACATTTGAAATGTAGAAAGGTCCTGCAGATTTAGGGTTCTTTCTTACTGCTGGTGAAGAAATCAAATCTTTTACTGGTATGTCTTTAACTTGTTCATAGTTTGTAGGTTCAGCCCAAATTCCTGCGCCCCATTTAATTGCTGGTTTCCATTCTTTGAATTGAACTTGTACAGTTTTGTTGTCTAATTCTTTAACACCAGAAATGTCTTTTGCTTTTCCTGCATGATATTCTTCCATACCAACGATGTTAATCATATCGTCATCATAACGAACTCCTGGATAATCTTTGTTACCAATTATCAAGTAGTTGATTATAATATCTTTTGCAGTTACTGGTTTTCCATCATTCCATTTAAATTTGTCTGATAATTTGATAGTTGCAGTTTTTGCTTTTTGGTCCCATACAAATTTGATTGCACCTGAATCTCTTAACTCTAAGCTTTCGCCTGCATTTGAGTTAGAATACATTGTAGAACCAATAATGTTCCAGTCGTAGTTGTCATCATACAATGTGTGGTTGAACACACCTTTGAATGGTGAATCTGTAGGAATACCTACTTTGAATGTACCACCTTTAATTGGAGTACCTTCTCCTTCAACTACAACTCCACCGCCCATTTTTTCACCGACAATATTGCCTTTATTGCCGCTGTTTTGAGCTTGAGTTTCTTGCTTCTTACCAGAATCCGATGATTTTCCATCGCCTTTTTTAGCATTGCCGCACCCTGTAAGTACAAATGCCAATACTAAAAACATTGCCAATAATGATTTAAATTTGTTTTTCATTATTTAATCCCCCTTATCCTTTCCTTTGTTTAGCATCGGAAGCCCTTCTTAGTGCTTGACCGATGTAATTTATACACAACATCATTACTAATATCAATAATGATGCAGGTAACCATACGTATAATTTGTCTTGAATAACCTCTGGCTTTCTCGCTAATGATACCAACGTTCCAAGAGATGGATCTGATGGTGGTAAACCAAAGCCTAAAAAGCTCAATCCAGTTTCAATTCCAATATTTCCTGCGAAACTTAGTGTCATATCTACTATCAATATTGAAGAAATGTTAGGCAAAATCCCTGTAAACATTGTCTTCAAATCACTTGTTCCCATTGTTTTAGAAGCATTGACATAGTCTTTTTTGCTTTCTGCAAGTGCTTTTGATCTGACAAGTCTCGCCATTCCTGTCCAGTAGAATATTGTAAATATCAACACAAATGAGAACATCGAATATTTTGGAACTATTGTAACGAATACTATGATTATCATCATCGTAGGTAGAATTTGAATAAAATCTATAATTCTCATTATAATGTTATCCAACCATCCACCGTAGTATCCGATAAAAAGTCCAACTATAATCCCTACTACTGATGTGAAAACTGTTACTGCTATACCAATTACGATTGAGTTTCTAGCACCGATAATCAATTGTCCAAGAAGGTCTCTACCACCTTGGTCTGTACCTAAAATGTGACCTGCAACTCCTGGAGGTGAGTATGAGTTCATTATATCTACAGTCATTACTTTTTCCTTGTCAAGAAAAAGTGCTCCGACAAATATTCCTATCCATAAAATTGCCAGTAATATCAAAGACACAATCGCCAATTTGTCTTTTTTAAATTCATTAACTATTACTTTAAATCCTGTTGGACTATCTTTAGCAAGGTCTTTATATTCTTCAAGTTGTTCATCTGTTACTTTTTTCTCTTTCATAAAAACCCCCTAATCTATTCTTATTCTTGGATCTACTATGCTCATTATGATATCACTCAACAACGAACCACATAGTGTCAAAAATCCGTAAATCATTATAAGCGCTGTCATTACTGAGTAGTCTCTTTGATTTATGCAGTCTACGAAAAGTGAACCCATTCCTTGGTAACCAAATATAGTTTCAATCATTATAGAACCTGCTAAAAGTCCTGTTATTTGGAATCCGAAGAATGCAGCTATCGGCAAAAGTGAGTTTCTGAAAATGTGCTTGCTGTAAACTTTTTTGATTGGAACACCTTTTGCTCTTGCAGTTCTAACGTAGTCTTGGCTTTTTGAATCAACTACTTCATTTCTCAAATATTGGATAGTACCGATAGTTGTAAGTATCGCATAAGATATCGCTGGTAGTAGCATATGGTAGATTTTACTTAATACAGCAGCCATACCTCCTTGTGCAGCTGCGTCAAGGCTTATAATTCCGCTTGTAGGGAATATTTCAAACTTGTATCCAAATATCAATAGCATAATCAAATAGAACACGAATCCCGGTGTTGCTAATGCCAAGAAGTTGTACAAGTTTACTGCCTGATCGAATAGCGAGCCGTTGTATCTTCCTGCGTTAATACCTAGTGGAATAGCTATTGCATACATTATCAACAACGAAAACAATGATAAGAAAAATGTGTTCTTAGCTCTTTGACCGATTACATCTTTTACCGGTAATTTTTGCGTATATGAAATACCGAAATCACCTTTTGCTGCATTGGTTACCCATCTTTCGTATTTCATATACCAAGGATCGTAAAATCCTGATTTTATTTTCAGTTCTTCTTCAACCTTTGAGTTACCAGTGCTTGGTGTTATTTTCCCTGTGAATGGGTCACCAGGCATCATTTGAGCTACAAAAAATATAAATAAGCTTAACACTATCAACTGAGGAATCATTATCAAAAATCTCCTGATTATTGTCTTAATCATTTATTTTTCCTCCTTTCTTGAAGCTACGAAATGAGTACCATTAAATTGTACTAAATCATATACTGAACCATTTGCATCGTAGTAGATGTTTTTTTGTTCGTCGAATTGTTTCTCGATAGATTGTCTAGCTTCTCTAAGTTCTTTTCTCTTTTCAGGTTCAATTTGAGGAATAGCTGCGATAAGTCTTTTAGTGTAAATGTGTTGAGGATTTGCGTATAATTCTTCTCTAGTTCCCGTTTCAACAAATTTACCATTGTGCATTATGTAGATATAATCACACATATGTCTTACAACTCCCAAATCATGTGAAATAAAAATGTAACTTAGGTTAAATTCTTTTTGTATCAACTTCATATAGTTTAAAACTTGTGCTTGAACTGACAAATCAAGTGCACTAACTGGCTCATCTGCAACGATTAATCTTGGATTACAAGCAACCGCTCTTGCTACACCGATTCTTTGTCTTTGTCCACCTGAAAATTCAAATGGATATTTGTAAATCGCACTTTCGTTAAGTCCAACTATATCCAATAATTTTAGCACCTTGTCTTTTTCTTCTTTTGGTGTTAATTTTTCAAAATTTCTAATTGGCTCTGCAATTATATCTAAAATTCTTTTTTTAGGGTCCAATGAACTCATAGAGTCTTGAAAAATCATTTGAACATCTTTGTTGTAGTTGATTTTTTTTCTGTAACGTCTACTTGTAACATCTTTTCCTTCGTAAAGAATGTGTCCAGCAGTTATTTTTTCAAGTCCTACAATGGCTTTACCAATTGTAGATTTCCCTGAACCTGATTCACCTATCAATCCGTATGTTTTTCCTTGTTCAATATCCATACTGACACCGTCAACGGCCTTGATGTATCCTTGAACTGTATTAAAAAATCCCCCACGAATTGGATAGTGAACTTTTAAATCTTTAACTTCTAAAAACCCCATAAACTCCTCCTATTCGTCTTTGAAATGGAAATTTTTCCAGCAAGTACAACGAACCATATGTCCATTTCCTACATCGTGTAGTACTGGATTTTCTTCATGTTCACTCTTATCAATCCAAGAAATACGAGGTGCAAATCTGCATCCTTTCCTTGGCAAGTCTTTAAGAGAAGGAACCATTCCTTCTATTACGTGTAACTGGTCAGTGTCCGTGTCTGCTTGAGGAATTGAATTTAATAAACTTCTTGTATATGGATGAAGTGGGTTTTTGAACAACTCATCCACAGGTGCTATCTCAACGATTTGACCTGCATACATTACACAAACTCTGTCCGCTGTCTGAGCTACAACTCCCAAATCATGTGTAATTAAAATAATTCCTGAGTTCATTTGTGATTGTAGTTCTTTGATTAAGTCTAGAATTTGTGCTTGAATTGTAACATCGAGAGCTGTTGTAGGCTCGTCTGCTATAAGAACGTGAGGTTTACAACTCAAAGCTATTGCTATGATAACTCTCTGTCTCATACCTCCTGATAATTGATGAGGAAATTGTCTAGCAATTATCTCTGCATTTTCAATTCCAACCTTTTTTAAAAGCTCTACAGCTTTTTGCTGTCTTTGTTTTTTGTCTAGGTCTGTATGATACAACAAAGCTTCTTCAATTTGTTCGCCAATTCTCATAAGAGGATTCAACGATGCCAATGGGTCTTGGAATATCATTCCAATTTCTCCACCTCTGAGCTCGTTGAATTGTTGTTCGGTGTAATTTAAAATATTTTCTCCTTTGTAGATAACCTCTCCTTGAACTTTTGTATAATTCATATTATGTAAGCCCATTATCGTTGTTGCTAGAGTTGATTTTCCACAACCAGATTCACCGACCATCGCCAACACTTCGTTTTCGTACAATTCAAACGAAACACCGTCGACTGCATCATAATAATCGTCTTTTATTCTAAAAGCTGTGTGCATATTATTTACTTCCAATATTTTATTATTAGCAGACATTTAATGCTCCTTTCAGTTTAGTTTTAATACTGCAAAATTCTATTTAAAATTTGCATTATTAATAAAAAATACTTTATCTCATTATAGTGAGATAAACCAGTTTTGTCAATTATTATTTATTATTAAATTTAAAATTTCAGTATAAAATATGCTTTTATTATGTTTTACTGTATTATATTG
>NZ_CAMXVC010000014.1 GCF_947252345.1 uncultured Finegoldia sp. | reverse complement strand
AAAATAATTCAGAAATTTAATACGTCGAAACAGCAGAAATAAGCGATATAATTGACAAAAAATCTATAAACCTTGTTAAAGTATTAAAAATTTTAGTAAAATAGTTGATTTTTTATAAAAACATAGTATAATGATATTAAGAGATATGAAAAGATTTTCATAGAAGTGGTTTAGTTAGACTTACTTAGTCAGGCATTAGTATTTATTATCATAATAATCCAGGAGTGCATATAATAGAATGCTTGATTAAAACAAATTTTGAGAAGATTTGTTGTATCATATTATAATCACAATAAAGGTTTTCAAATATCTCAAAAAATTTAAGGAGGAAAAGATATGGATCAAAAAGCTTTAAACGATATGATAGTATCCATTAACGGTTTTCTAAGTAACAACATTTTGTTGATTGCACTTTTAGGTTGTGGTATTTTCTACACTATCTACACAAAGGGAGTTCAATTCAGAAAATTAGGTGCAGCATTCAAACAAACATTTGGTGGTATTTTCTCTAAAGAAAAATCATCTGAAGACGGAGTATCTTCTTTCCAAGCATTGGCAGTAGCTATTGCAGCACAAGTAGGTACAGGTAACGTTGCAGGGGTTGCAACAGCTATTATCGCAGGTGGTCCAGGGGCTATCTTCTGGATGTGGCTTGCAGCAATATTAGGTATGTCAACAATATTTGCAGAAGCTGTTTTGGCACAAAAATTTAGAGAAAAAGACGATGAAGGTAACTTCGTCGGAGGTCCAGCTTACTACATTAAAAATGGTATCGGACCAAAACATCCTGGATTAGCAAAATTTATGGCGGGTGCATTTGCAATATTAATCGTAATTGCATTAGGTTTCGTTGGTAACATCGTACAATCCAACTCAATCGCAACAAGCGTTGTAGCAGCTACTGGCGGGAAAATCAACCCAATCATAGTTGGTATAATCGTTGCAGTTTTAGCTGGTGGAGTATTCATCGGTGGTATCAAGAGAATTGCAAACTTTGCACAATTAGTAGTTCCATTTATGGCAATTATCTATATAATAGCAGCTATAATTATGATGGTTAAATTTAATGATCAAATTATTCCAGCATTCAAACTTATATTTGAAGCAGCATTTAATCCACAAGCAGCTCTTGGTGGTGCATTAGGTATCACAATTAAAGTAGCAGCAGCTAAAGGTGTTGGAAGAGGATTATTCTCTAACGAAGCTGGTATGGGTTCTACACCTCACGCTCACGCTACAGCTCATGTAGCTCACCCTGTATTACAAGGTTACACAGCTATGGTTGGTGTATTCATCGATACAATCGTTATTTGTACAGTAACAGCTCTTATGATTTTAGTAACTGGAGCTTGGAAATTACCAGGATTGAACGGTGCATTGGTTACTCAAAAAGCATTTACAATCGCTTTTGGACCTGCAGGAACAGTTCTTCTTGCAGTAGCATTAGGATTCTTCGCATTCACTACAATCGTTGGTTGGTACTATTTCGGAGAAACAAATATCAGATTCTTGTTCGGTCATAAAGGTTTGTGGCCTTACAGAATATTAGTATTATTATGTATCGTTGCTGGTTCATTACAAGAAGTAGACTTAGTATGGAACACAGCTGACCTTACTAACTCACTAATGGTAATCCCTAACATTATAGCTATCATTATGCTTCATAAACACGTTAAGAATATGAGCTTACATTTTGAAACAAATGGTAAAGAAGGTTCATTATAAAATAATACAAGATTTATTTATAAGAGATAAAAAACATCACGAAAGTGGTGTTTTTTATTTTGTAAAATAAGTTTTGTAGGTAACAAATTGAGATGAAAATAAGTCACGTCTGAATACTAATTAAAATTAACGGGTAATAAATAAAATAAAAATAATCTGAAAAATTGAAAATAAGAAAATTTAAAAATAAAATTATTTAAAAGTTATAAACAAAAATGCCAGATGAAAATCTGGCATTTTTTATGTAAGCACACCCGAGTCTGTTAATAAAAGCAGTGGCGATTCTTAATAGTTAGCTCAAAATAGGCACCCTCACATCACACAGAAATGACTGCTTATGGCTGCTACCTTCCGGTCCTGACCAGGTTCACAGGTTTCTGTTGCGTGAGACCCACTTCTCAACACCACTTTTTAAGTTCATACCATCACGATTAATACCTCGCTCGGGGATTCAATCCTGCTGTAGCGATTGCAGGTTACAGGGCATCGCTAATTCCCCATCTAGTGCATGGCGGAGAATAAGGGATTCGAACCCTTGAAACACGTTAGTGTTTACATGATTTCCAATCATGCTCCTTCGGCCAACTCGGACAACTCTCCATATATCATATTTCTAAATTATAATATGATATCGAGCTTTTGTCAAATAGAAAACTTTTGAATTTTGAATTGAAAAATTGTAAATTCCAGACATCTCAAGATTTTTTATCTTAATTAAATAAAAAAGTGTGCATAGATTTGCACACTCAAAATTCATTTTAAATTATTTGCTTTTGATTTTGTTGATTACCGAAAGTAAAATTACTGAACCAATTATTGAAACAATTACGCTGTATAGGTTGAATCCAGTTACTCCGCTTTTTCCGAAGAAACTCATCACCCAACCACCGATTATTGCACCAACGATTCCGCATATTATGTTAGCTCCTGCTCCCATACTTTTGTCGTTGCCAGTTATTTTCGAAGCTATCCATCCTGCCAATGCTCCTACTATAATCCATGAAATAAATCCCATTTATAATACCTCCTTAAAATATCATAATTTACTACTTTGTATTTATACCCAGTAACATTATTTATTAAACATTTTAAAATTTTGTTAGATTTTATTAAAAATATTAAAAAACAAAAAGAAATTATTTTGCGAATTAATTAGACAAGCTGATAAAATATAGTAAAATTAAATTAAGAGGTGTTTCAATGATTTATGCGGTTATAGATATTGGTTCAAATACAATAAGATTATCTGTTTACAAGGTAAATGGTGAGAGTGTTAAAAATCTTTTCAATGAAAAGAGTGCGGCATCGCTTGCGGCTTTTATGAAAAAGGGGATTATGAACGAAAAGGGAATTCAAAAGTTGATAAATACTTTGAGAGATTTTAAAAATTTGATTTCCAATTTTGAAGATATTTCACATACCTATGCTATTGCGACAGCTTCTATTAGAAATTCTTGCAACAGGCGTGAAATAATAGAGAGAGTTCGAACTGAAGTGGGTATGGATATTGAAATTATTAGCGGTGAAGAGGAAGCAAAGTTGTCGTTTTTGGGCGCTGGGATTGATTCAAAATCAGGGATTTTGACGGATATTGGCGGCGGAAGTAGCGAGATTGTAGTTTTTGAACAGGGAAAGGTTGTGAAGTCTTGCAGTTTGAATATCGGTTCTTTGGTTGCTTTCGAAAGATTTTCAAGGGATTTGTTCATAAGCGCTGACGAGAAGAAATTGCTTGAAGATGACATAAAATTGATGCTTGCGTCAAATAATATGAATAGAAAGCATTACGATATTTTGTGTGCTGTTGGTGGCTCTGCGAGGGCGTGTTTGAAACTTTACAATGATTTTTATGATAAGGAGTCTTGCAATGTTATTATAACTATGGATGGCTTGAAGCAGCTGATTAAGAAACTGATAGATATGACTGAGCGCGACAAGATGCACTTGATTTTGAAAGTCAAGGCTGACAGGATTCACACTTTAATTCCGGGGATGATTATTTTGTACAGGATTGCAAAGTATTTTTATGCTGATATTATAAGGGTTAGTATGACGGGGATTAGAGAAGGATTTGTGTATCACAAGATTTTGAAAAGGGGATAGTATGAACGATATTTCGTATACCCAAAATAGGGAATTGTCTTGGTTGAAATTTAATGAAAGAGTGTTGGAGGAGGCTAATGATAAGAGCGTAGAGTTGTTTGAGAGGTTGAAGTTTTTCTCAATTTTTGACACTAATTTCGATGAGTTTTTTATGGTCAGAGTTGGAAGCCTTACCGATTTAAACGATATGAAAAAGAAGATTATCGATAACAAATCTATGATGAGTGCAAAGCAACAGTTGGATTCTATAATGGAACATTCTAGGGATTTGTATTCAAAAAAAGATGAGACTTTTTATGAATTGATTTCGGATTTGAGAAATGAGGAGGTAAGTATTAGTCGTGTTGATGAGTTGGATGAGAAGGAAAAAAGACTGGTGCATTACTATTTCAATTCAACGTTGGCTCCGATTTTGAGTTTTCAAATCGTTGACAGAGTTCATCCTTTTCCACAAATACCGAATCTTTGTATTGTTGTTTTGTTTCAGTTGGTATCTCGTTTAAAAAACAATAAGCAGTTTATGGGTCTAATTCAAGTGCCGGATAGGGTCAAGAGGTATTTTAAATTATCTGATACAAAAATAGTTTTGATAGAAGATATTATAAAAGAGTTTGGTCAGGAGGTTTTCGACAATTATGATTGCAAGTCAAAGTACATACTTTCTGTAACTAGAAATGCTGATATTGAGTATGACGATGAGGATTTGGAATTGGATGATGACTTCAGAGATTATGTGAAGAAAATGATTAAACTAAGAAAAAGATTGAGACCTGTAAGGCTAGAGATTAACGAGTATCCTGATGACGAAACAAGGAATTTTTTGTTGAAGAATCTAAATTTGGATGAAAATAGGCTATTTGTAACAAAAAGTCCGATGAGATGTGGTTTTATTTTTGATTTTGTATATGATATGCCAAAAGAAATAATCAAAAAGTTCACCTATGAAGATTTTTCGCCACAACAATCTTCTATGATTAGAAGTGATAAATCGGTTGTAGAGCAAATATACGACAGGGATTTGTTGTTGTCTTTTCCCTATGAGTCTATCGAGCCTTTCATCAGGCTTTTGAATGAGGCAGCTGAGGATGATTCCGTTGTTTCAATCAAAATCACAATTTACAGGTTGGCTAGTGATTCTGCAATCACCAAAGCTCTTATAAAGGCTTGTGAAAATGGCAAAGAGGTGGTGGTGCTTATGGAATTAAGAGCCAGATTTGACGAGGAAAATAATATTTTGTGGTCATCTCGATTGGAAAATGCTGGCTGCAGAATAATTTACGGGTTTGACCATTACAAATGCCATTCGAAAGTTTGCTTGATTACCAGAATTAAAGATAACAAGATTTCATATTTGACTCAAATCGGTACTGGCAACTACAATGAAAAGACATCCAAATTGTACGCTGATTTTTCACTGATGACAGCTAATCAAGAGATAGGAGCAGATGCGAAGGAATTATTCGACAATTTCTTGATAGGAAACATTGACGGAAAATACAAGCATTTGATGGTAAGCCCTCACTCAATGCAAGTGGGCTTGGACAAGTTAATAGATGAACAAATAGAAAGGGCAATTAATTGCGAAGACGGATATATAAGATTAAAAATGAACTCGATTTCTGATAGAAAATTGATAGATAAGTTGGCCTTCGCATCTCAAAAAGGCGTGAAGATTGACTTGTTGGTGAGGGGGATTTGCTGTTTGGTTCCCGGAATAAAAGCAAAGACAGAAAACATCAATGTGTATCAAATTGTCGGAAGGTTTTTGGAACATCATAGAGTTTATCAGTTTGGGAAAAGCGATGATTGTAAGTTGTTCATTTCATCTGCTGATTTTATGACGAGAAATATCAGAAAAAGAGTTGAGGTCGCAGTTCCAATATACGATGAATTTATTAAACACAGAATTTTGAGGTTTATGGATATAATGTTTGATGACGATATGAAGATGAGAAAATTAAATTCTGATAAGAGCTACTCAAAAGTCGAAAAAAGAAACGGAGAAATAGCCCAAGAAGTTTTGATAAAAATTGCGAAGGAAGATGCAGCCAAATCCACAAATTATAAAATTGAAAATAGGTTGTTGAATAATAATTTAAAAGCGGACGATAGTAGCGGAAATTTCAACAAAGAAAAGGAAAATAATTTGTTCAATAAAATCAAAAATTTCTTCAAAAACTTGACACGATAATTAAAAGTGTGAGAATATTTAAATATAATTTTAAATGGGGTGAAATTATGACAGAAAGAAAAGTTCCTAATTTTTTGATTGAATCAAATACGGGAAGCGACATAAAAAATATAATTGGTATCGTAAGCGGAAAAGGCGGGGTAGGAAAAAGCCTTGTGACTTGTTTGCTGGCAAATGAAATGGCAAAAAAAGGATACAAAGTTGGAATAATGGATGGAGATATTACAGGACCATCTATTCCAAAATATTTCGGATTGACAGAAAAAGCTACAGCTGACTCTGAGGGCCACATAAATCCTGTTTTGACATCAGAAGGCATTAAAATCGTATCAATGAATTTGATGCTACCAAAAGACGATGATGCAGTTATTTGGAGAGGACCAGTAATTGCAGGAGTTGTTAAACAATTTTACCAAGATGTTAACTGGGGCGATTTGGATTATTTGTTCATAGATATGCCACCGGGAACTGGCGATGTTCCATTGACAGTATTCCAATCTATTCCAATCAAAGGAATTGTTGTGGCTATGTCTCCATCGGGACTTGTTGAAATAATCGTCAAAAAAGCGTTGCATATGGCGAAAATGATGGGCAAGAAAGTAATTGGACTGGTCGAAAATATGAGCTATATGGAATGTCCAGATTGCGGAAAACACATCGAGGTTTTCGGAACTAGCACAGTTGAAAAAATCGCCGATGAAGAAAACATAGATACTATTTGTAAACTTCCAATCAATCCGGAAATTTCAAGATTAACCGAAACTGGAAAGATAAGCGAGGTTGACAAAAATTATCTTGAAAATATTACTGAAAAATTAGAAAACTTATAAAACGAAAAAACTAGCTTATGATGAGGAAACCACAAAATTTTTAATTTTGATGGTCTCATAATTAAAAGCTAGTTTTTTATTGCAAAATATTAAATTTAAAATTCGTTTAAATTTATTGGTTCAAACTTTCATCTGATTTTTGAGATTCTTTGTTCAAACACTCGTCGGAGGTTTTCGATTGCGAACTTATGTCGTCGATTTGAGTTTTGTTTTCTACTTCTGATTTGCTTTCAGCTTCTGATTTGTTTTCTACTTCATCAGATTGTTCGTCGTCTTTAAGAGCTAGAATTTCCATAAATTCTTCGCCTGTGATAGTTTCTTTTTCGAGCAAATATTTTGAAATTTCGTGGAGCTTGTCGATGTTTTCAATCAAAATATTTCTGGCTTTTTCGTGAGCGGCTTTTATTATGGATTCTACCTTATTATCTATCTGTCCAGCCTTGTGTTCACTTGCAATAATTCTGCTGGAACCTCCGAGATATTTGGATTCGGTCGTTTCCAAACTCATCATATCAAATTCGTCAGTCATTCCGTACTGAGTTACCATAGCACGAGCGATTTTCGTAGCCTTTTCGATATCGTTGCTAGCACCAGTAGTTCTAGTGTTGAACACCACTTCTTCAGCGCTTCTTCCACCAGTCAATGTTGTTATCATTGTGAACAACTCATCCTTATCCATAAGGAATTTTTCTTCCTGGTCGACTTGCATAGTATAGCCCAGCGCTCCACTTGTTCTTGGAATTATTGTGATTTTTGTCACAGGTTTCGAATGAGTTTGCATTGCCGCAACTAATGCGTGACCAACTTCGTGGTAGGCGATTAGTTCCTTTTCTTTTGGAGTTATAACTGTGCCTTTTCTTTGTTGACCAGCTATTACAACTTCAACCGACTCTATCAAATCTTCTTGTGTTACGATATTTCTTCCCATTCTTACAGCTCTTAGTGCCGCTTCGTTGACGATATTTGCCAATTGAGCTCCACTTGTTCCGGCTGTCATCAGAGCGACTGTTTTGTAATCCATATCCCTTTCAATTTTGATTTTGCGAGCGTGAACTTTCAAAACGTCAATACGTCCTTGTAAATCTGGAAGCTCAACAGGAATTTGTCTGTCAAATCTTCCCGGTCTAGTCAAAGCTGGATCCAAAATTTCTGGTCTATTTGTAGCTGCTAAAATAACAACTCCAGAATTTCCGCTGAAACCATCCATTTCATTCAATAATTGGTTTAATGTTTGTTCTCTTTCGTCATTGCCAGAAAATCCAGCAGTATCACGTCTTTTGCCGATTGCATCAATCTCGTCAATAAATACGATACAAGGAGCTTTTTCCGTGGCTTGTTTGAACAAATCACGAACTTTACTAGCGCCTAATCCGACAAACATTTCGACAAATTCTGAACCACTCATAGAAAAGAAAGGAACTTTTGCTTCACCGGCAACTGCCTGAGCAAGCAAAGTTTTACCGGTTCCAGGAGGACCTACAAGAAGAACTCCCTTCGGCAAAACCGCCCCAATTTCATTGTATCTTTTCGGGTCATGCAAGAAGTCAACGACTTCTAGCAAAGCATCCTTTGCCTCTTCTTGACCTGCTACATCTGAAAATTTCTTACCTGTTTTACTTTCTACGTAGATTTTCGCATTGCTCTTTCCGAATTGCAATGCGTTTCCACCCATTTTCTTAGTTGCTTGGCTCATTGCAAGTTGCAAGAAACCAAATATAACTATGAACGGTAAAATAAATTGCAAAAATATAGAAATTAATGGGGCATATTTGCTAGGAATATCGCTCGAAAATTGAACCTTGCTAGACAACAATCGGTCAACTAATTTTTCATCTCTAATTAGTCCCGCCTTGTAGATTACGTTGTTGTTGTTTTTTGGTTTGAAAGTGATATTTGTTTCAAGGATTTTGACCTCTTTTACTTTTCCGTTTTCAAGCATTTCGATGAATTTGTTATAAGGAACTTCTTCTTCTTTCGTCTTGGAAAATGTAGGGAAAAGCAAGCCGGCCACAACAGCGTAAAGTACTATAGCTAACAGATAATAGATAATTATCTTCTTTTTAGGTTGCTTGTTTTCTTTCATATTTTCACACTATATTAATTCTACGTTTAATTTTTCGTTTAGTAACTTCAAAGATTTAATTATATTGTTGTAGTCTTCTTTTGTTAATTTAACTTGACTTTTGTATTTTTCAGAAATTTCAGAAACTATTTCTTCGATTATTTTCTTTCCTTTTTCTGTCAAACGAACAGTTACGATTCTTTCATCTCTGTCTGACCTTTTTCTCGAAACATATCCTTCTTTTTCTAATGCTTTGCACAAATTAGAAATATTTCCACCAGCCATTCCAACTAGAACTCCGATATCTCCAATTGTCAAATCATCACTTTTTTCCAATTCAAATAAAGTTTTAACCTTCATTATAGTCAATCCATGTTTATCAGATATTGGTGCTAAAAGCGCATCTGTTTTACGATAAGTTTCTCTTAAAAGTTGAGATAATTCTGTGTTTATCAAATTGTAATCCATATTTCCTCCATTTAATTTTTAAAATATTATGTGTTTTGTTATAATTAGATTACACATAAGTGGTATTCCACTATTTATAGTATATATTCTAATTATAAAGAAATTATGGAGATAATGTATTAATGGAGAAATTTAACAAAACAGATTATAAGAAGCTATGGGTGAATTTTAATTCCAGCTCACAGGCGATAGATTTACTGAGAATAATGTACGACATTGAAATTTTTGAAATAGCTCTTGTAACTATTGAATCTGATGTTAATAATTCAATATTGGATTTTATGGATGATTTGAATTGGGATGTCGAAGTGGTTTTTTTGAAAGATTTAATGAGTGACAATGAAGTTGTTCTCTCCAAATTTTTGGGAGATTTCAAAAATATTGACTTGCTCAATTTTTCCAATCTAAAATTTTTGTCTGAATTTTTTGAAGAAAATATTGAATCGTTAAATTCCGTAGACGATATATTTGTATATGACAAATACATAAAATCAAACGATTCAATGCTTGAATTGTTCAAAGGAAAGAGTTTGTTTTTGCTCACAAATGAAACTTTCAACAAAAATGATTATTCGAATATTTTGGACGAAATGTTTGCAGAGGATTCGACAAAATTGCTTGAAGATTTGTTCTTGCTGTACGCCTACTCGAAAAAAGACCATTTAATTTACGCACAGACGAATATAAAAATGGATTGTGAAAATAATCTTGTCGAAGGAGATGGCATTGATGTTTTCATTTCAGTTACCTACAATGTCGACAGATTCAGAGAATTTTTAGAAAGTGTGATTGGTTAATGAAAAAAAGACTTAAAATGGGCTCATCTATGTCGCTTTTTTTATCGAGCTTATCTGTTGGGATTTTCTCAGGAGGATTGGCTGTTTTTTACAGATATCTGTTGAGCAAATTGGAGATTTTGCGAAACACTATTTATTCTGATAGAAACATATATCAGTCGATTATCATAATAGCTGTTTCCTTTGCGCTTGGAATTTGCGTTAGTAAATTGCTAAAATGGGCTCCTCTTTCTGGTGGTAGCGGTATTCCACAAGTTCAAGGAGAGTTGATAGGGGCTTTTAATCAAAATAGCTTTAGAGTAACAGTTTCAAAAATTGTCGGAGGGGCAATCGCATCATTGGTGGGCTTGTCTCTTGGAAGAGAAGGTCCGTCTATTCAATTGGGAGCAAGCAGTGCAAAGTGGATTTCCGAGAAATTTGGAAAGGACAAGACGCAAGAAAAATTATTCCTAACAGCTGGTGCAGCAGCGGGATTGGCGGCGGCTTTTTCTGCACCGATATCAGGACTTGTTTTTACTTTGGAGGAACTTCACAAATCTTTTTCCAAAAAAGTCGTGGCAATAAGTTTCTGTGCGGCAGTGATTGCTGATGTTATAGCGGTGTGGATTTTTAAAATAAAACCCGTATTTTCACTGGGAATGACGCAAACACTTCCGACTAAGTACTACTTTTTGATTTTCCCGATGATAATAATTTGCTGCTTGATTGGAAAATTGTTTAATTACTCGATTTGCTTTTTTCAGGATATTTTTTCAAAGATTAAAATAAAACAAGATTATAAAATTGCGATATTTTTCTCTTTTGTTTCAATAGTTGGATTGTTTTACAAAGACATACTCGGCGGAGGTCATTCATTCATCGAAAAAATGGTGTCCAACAACCACTACACACTTGGAGTTTTAGCGTTATTGCTGTTTTTCAAATTGTTTATGACATCTACATCGTATGCTACTGGAACACAAGGAGGAATTTTCCTTCCGGTTCTGGTTCTTGGAGGAATCACGGGATTATTTTATTTCAACTTATTGCACAGTTTTAATGTTGTGAAGGACATTTATCTATCTAATTTTGTCGTGCTTTCTATGGTTTGCGTACTGACAGCTGTAGTTAGAAGTCCGTTATTGAGCGTGGTACTCGTGTTGGAACTCAATGGAAATATGACGCACTTGTTGGGATTGGCTTTTTGCTCAATTATGGCGTATTTTATATGCAAAGCTTTGAATTATGAACCTATCTACGATATTTTATTGAAGAGGATGCTTAATAAAAAAGTTGTAGGCACGGGTGTCAACGACGAGTTCACGATGTTCGATGTAAAATTAGGCTACGATAACAATGTATCAAATAAAAAAATAAAGGACATTGATTTTCCTAAAAATGCACTTATCGCAGAAATAGACTCCGATGGAGAAAAGTTCGTCCCAAATGGTGACAGCGTACTGAGAACTGGCGATATAGTGACAGTTTTGGTAAAAGACGACCAACTTTACAAAACAAGGATGAAAGTTCTCGATGTTTTTGGTGGGAATAATGAATAAGATTAAAGAAAACATCAATTATATATTTATTGGCTTATTTATAATTTTGTTGTGCGTTGTTTTGTTTTTTCTTTTTTCAAAAAAAGATATCTACAACATAAATACTGGAAACAGCACTGTTTTGAAAAACGGCATAGTAGTTACCAAAAAAGACAATAAAATATTTTTGTACAAGAATGATGAGCTGAATTTAAAAAAAGATTACGATGACAAAAAACCGTATTATTTTGATGGCAAATTTTTGTATTTGATTGATAAAAAAGATTTATTGCAATATAATACAAAAGGAGAAATAAAATCAAAAATATCTTTCAAATCAGATATATCGTATATTTTTGCCAATAAAAAACACATAATAGTGGATTATTCGAATGGATTTTCAATAGTGAGTGATATGAAGATATTGAATAATTTTGAATTGAAGGATGAAGTGTCTAGCTTAATAGCGTCAAATGAGTCCAACTATTCATTCTCAACTATTGGAAAAAGAGAAGGAAGACTTTTTTCGAAAATTTATATGTATGATGAAAAAGGCCTTGTCTACAAAAATATTTTTATTGACGAGCCGATTTTAAAAATGAAGTATGTCAACGATAAATTAGTCGTTGTGTTTGATGGTTATATCAAGATTTTTGACAAATCCAAGATAGTAAAATCCGCATCTTTTGATGGGACAAAAGAAGTGGGCATTTCTGAGAACAATATTTTTGTCGTGACAAAAACAAATCAGTTGCTTGTTTACGATTGCGATTTGAACTTTGTGACACAAACTCCAGTAGATGACTCGCTTAAAATTTACTCAAACAATAAAAACTGCTTATTGTACAATCGAAATGGGTATTTTATGTTTGTAAAGGATAAGTTTACGGAATTTAAAGCATCCGATCTCAAATCAATAACAGGAGAAGATGATTTTTATTTAATATTTAATAACAAAATAGAAAGGATAAGGTAATTATGGAAATTGTAGATGCAAGAGGACAAGTTTGTCCAAGACCAATTATTATGACAAAAAATGTTTTTGATGAATTAGAAGAAGGTACTGTTAAGACACAAGTTGATGATATGTACTGCGTTGAAAATCTTGAAAAATATGCCAATGGTCAAGGATTTGAGTTCAGTTACGAAGAAACTGATTATGGTTATGAAACAACTATCGTAAAAGAAAAAGGAGCAGAAAAAAAGGTTGAAAAATCTAACGGAAATTTGGTTTTGGCTTTTTCAAGTGACAAAATGGGTGACGGCGATGAAAAATTAGGAAAATCATTGATTAAATCATACATTTACTCTGTCGCTGAATCCGATGAAGTTCCTAGCACTTTATTGTTCTTCAATTATGGTATTCACTTGACAACTGAAGGCTCAGAAGTGATTGACGACTTAAAGAGATTGGAAGAAAAAGGCGCTAAGATTATGACTTGCGGGGCTTGCTTAGATTTCTACGACAGAAAAGAAAAACTTTTGGTTGGAGAAGTTACAAATATGTATGTTATTTACGATACATTGTCAAAAGCAGATAGGAATGTAATTATAAGATAATGGAAAAAATATTACTTACTTTTACATCGGTTAATTTTACAATGATGACAGAAAGTAAACTTGTGAGTATGGGATATGAAATAAAAACTATCCCTACTCCAAGGGAAATTTCCGAAAGTTGTGGATTAGCTATAATGTTAGACGCAGATAAAAAAGATGAAATGGTCGCCTTGAAAAAAGAACTTCCAATTGCCAAGATTTGGTCGTATCTTAAAGTTGATGGCGTCATTTTTGTTAATGAGGTAAAATAATAATCTATGCTAGTTTTTAACATTGAAAAATTCAACCAGATATTCTACAATTCGGGAGGACAACTGAATCTGTTGGCAAAAATTATTCTCAGTGTGCTTATTGTTGTAGTAACTCAAATCGTCGTAACTGTCATTACAAATTGCTTCGATAAATTTTTGATTAAAAAAAACAAATCATCTGTAGAAGGAAGACAAATCACTGTTACGAAATTGCTAAATAACACAATAAAATACGTGATTTATTTTTTCTGTGTAGTTCACGTGTTGGATTTATTCGGAGTTAAGACTGACAAGATACTTGCCACGGCTGGAATCGGTGGAGTTGCGATTGGTTTTGGTGCACAATTTATAATTCGAGATGTGATAAGTGGACTGGCGATAATTTTAGAAAACCAATTTAAAGTGCTAGACCACGTTATTATTAATGGAATTGAAGGAACGGTTCAAGAACTCGGTCTTAGAGTTACAAAGATAAAAGGATTTGACGGAGCAATTCATTTGATTAGCAATGGGCAAATCAACACTGTATCGAATTTGTCAAAAGAAAATCAGAGGATACAAGTTTTAATAGATGTTCCATTTCGATATTCTATTGATGATTATCGAGAAATTGTCGATGAAATTGCAGATGAATTGATGCAAAAATACAAAAATATTACCAAAAAGCCCGAACTTATTGGAATTACAAAAATCGGCAAAAATTATATGACTTTGACAATTTGGGGAAGCTGCACGCCGGAATCTCAATATTTATATCAAAGAGAAATTATGCAAAAATTTATAGAAAAAGCAAAATCAAAATCTATGGATTTGAATTGTTACTTTCAAAATGGTGATGAAGATGAAATACAAAATTAATGATATTGTTACATTAAAAAAAGGCCATCCTTGTGGCGAAAATAAATGGAAAATTCTGAGAACTGGAGCTGATATAAAGCTTCAGTGTCTTGGATGTGACAAAATCGTGTGGTTGACTAGATTAGAATTTAACAAGAGAATAAGAAAAATTCAAGACAAAAATGGAAAATTTGTTTCAATAGTTCACTACGAACCAGAAGAAAATGAATAGGAGATTTATGCACTACGTTGTAATACCTGCCTACAAGCCCGATGATAAATTGACTGAACTTGTCGATAAATTGTCTACTCACAATTTTAAAATAATAGTTGTCAAGGACGGGCCTTGCGAATTTGATTTTTCAAAATTAAATAATATAGTTCTCCTCGAACATAAAAAAAATATGGGAAAGGGAGTGGCTTTGAAGACGGCTTTTAAGTATTTGAGGTCGTTGAATGAAAGCGGCACCATCGTCACTTGCGACGCAGACGGACAGCATTTAATAAAAGATATCTTGAATTTGTCAGAAATTGCAGAAAAAAACAAGTCCAAACTGATTCTAGGTGTCAGAGATTTCGAAAAAGATACTCCGTTGAGGTCTTTGTTGGGAAATACGATTACAAGATTTGTGTTTTATTCTAGTTCACAAAAATACATCAAGGACACTCAAACAGGTCTTAGGGCTTTTGATTTTTCTCAGTTGGATAAAATGATAAAAATAGACGGTGACAGATATGAATACGAGATGAATATGCTATATGAATTTGACTCGGATTCTATACTTCAAGTTCCGATAGAAACAGTTTACATCGAAGAAAATAAAGACAGCCATTTCGACGCACTTAAAGATTCTTTCAAAATCTACAAGAGTATTTTGAAATTTTCGGCGTCTGGGTATATAAGTTTTTTGGTTGACTACTTTGCGTTTTTGGTGTTCTTTTATGAAATTGGCTTAGAAAGTATAATAGTTTGTAATATTATTGCGAGGGCGTTATCTAGCACGGTGAATTTTTATCTTAACAATAAATACGTCTTCAAAAACAAAGATGAGGTTATAAAAAAATACATCAAATACATAACTTTGGTGGTGTCGATTTTGGCACTCAACACAGTTGTGTTAAAAATTGTGACATTTTTTGGTGTAAAAGTTTATGTGGCGAAAATCATAACAGAAGCTGTGATGTTCATAGTAAGCTACAATATTCAAAAAAGAATAATATTCAAATAGCACTTTTAATGGAAAAAAATTCAGATTTCTATTAGAAGTGCTTTTTTAGTGCAAATATTAGAAACTTTGTTGATTTTTCAGAGTTTGATTTGTTGTATAATAATCTTGAAAGGAGTTATTATGAAAAAAATAGGCTATTTGTTATTTGCGATTGTGATTTCTTTGTTTATGGCAAGTTGTGCACAAAGTGACAAATCGGAAGTTTCCGATGGGCTCAATTTAAAACTGGTTAAAGAAAATAAAATTATGAAATACGATGACCACGGTGCGATGGGAGACGGAACAAGATTTATGACGTTTGAATTTGGAAACTACGACACTTTGAATCAGATAAAATCAGATAATACTTGGAAGAAATTTCCGTTGGATAAAACAACGAAAACTTTGATGTATGGAGATGAAAAAACTTCGTCTTATGTGACGGATAATAATTCAAAACCACTCTTTCCGGAAATTTCAGAGGGATATTATAAGTTAATTGACAGACAAGAAGATAAGAGTCAGGACATATTAAAACGTCCATCTTCGAATTTTACTCTTGCAGTCTACGATACAAAAACCAATACTTTGTATTTTGCAAAAGTTGATACTTAAAATTTAAAATCTAATAAAAAATAGCAAACCAACTAGGATAGATTCCTAAGCGAGTTTGCTTTTTGTTTGCAATATTTTTATTTCAAAAGTTTCTCAAAAGCGACTCTCTTCTCAGCTTTTCTTATATAAACAATTCCGCATTTTGTAAATCCGTTTTTCTCTATAAATCTAAGCATAGATTCGTTGTCCGTATGAGTGTCAACTCTTATTGAGTCGTAGTTTAGTTCTTTTAATTTATTTTCAAAGAAATCCAACAGATTTTTTGCTACATTTTGTGATTTGTAATCTGGTTTTACTGCTATTCTGTGAATTACTCCGTATTTTCCGTCGATAAGCCATTTTCCGTCAATATTCTTGTAATCCTCATCTTCATCTAATACAAGCACAGCCATTCCTACAACTTTTTCGTCTTTTTCTGCAACGTAGAGTCTGTTTTCTTTCAAATCATTCGAGAAAACTTCCTCGTTTGGATAATCATCGCTCCATTGTGCAATTTCATTTTCTTTCATATATCGTTTTGCACAGTCTACGATATTCATTATTTGTTTTAAATCGTTTTTATTTGCAATTCTAATTTTCATTTTATCACCTTGTTGTTTTGTTATATATTTAATTTTATCATAATTTTATAACACTACAGCATAAAAAAATCCGATGTTTTTGTGTTAAAATTTAGCACAAATGTGTTATAATTTTAAAAGGAAATCTGTTAAGGAGGCAACATATTGAAACCAAATATTTACTCTGAAATTGGCAAATTAAAATCGGTAATTGTTCACAAACCAGGAGAAGAATTAAACAATTTAACTCCTGATTTAATGGATGAATTGTTGTTCGATGAACTACCTTATTTAGAAAATGCAATCAGTGAGCATAACTATTTCTGTGAAACTATGCGCAAAGAAGGAGTTGAAGTTTTGTATCTTGAGGATTTGGCTGCAGAAGCAATCAAAGATAAAGATGTAAAAGCTCAGTTTATTGAAGATTTTTTGTTAGAGTGTGGAAACGATTCAAAAGAAGAAATAAAATTATTGAGAAATTTGCTAAATGAAATCTCAGATGAGAAAAAATTGATACTTAAAACAATGTCGGGTGTTCGGTTGGAAGAAATAGGAATAAAGGATGATGGCAGATTGTTGGCTGTCAATCCAATGCCTAATTTGTATTTCACAAGAGATCCGTTTTCTTTTGTAGGTAACTGTGTCAGTATCAACAAAATGTGGTCGGTGACTAGAAATAGAGAGACAATCTACGCTAAATACATTTTCAAATACAACGATAGATTCAGTGGCATCGAAAAAATTTACGATAGAACAGAAACTACATCCATTGAAGGCGGAGATATTTTGGTTTTAAATAGTGATTGTGTCGCTGTGGGAATTTCTCAGAGGACACAAAAAGAAAGCGTGGACAAATTTGCAATGAACTTGTTATCAAAGTCTGATTTCAAATTTGTTTTGTCGTTTAAAATTCCAGACAAAAGAGAATTTATGCACTTGGACACTGTGTTCACTATGATTGACAAGGCGGTGTTCACTGTTCATCCTTTAATAGAAGGTCCGTTAACTGTCGAAAAATTGTACTTGAAAGATTGCGTTTTACAAAGAGAAGTTCAAAAAGGCTCTCTTGAAGAAATATTGGGCAGCAATTTGAACGTTGACGATGTTAAAATCATCAGATGCGGAGGAACTAACACAATCGATCAAATGCGTGAACAATGGAACGATGGGTCGAATACATTGGCGATTGCACCAAACACAGTCATAGTATACGACAGAAACAACGTTACAAACGGCTTGTTAAGACAGGCTGATGTAAATATAAGAATAATAAAATCAGGCGAGTTATCCAGGGGTCGTGGGGGTCCTAGATGTATGAGTATGCCATTTGAAAGGGAGATGTAATTTATGATAAAAGGAAGAGATTTTTTAACACTAAAAGATTTTACTAAAGAAGAAATCGAACATTTATTAAATGTAAGCGCAGCATTAAAAGAAAAAAAGAGAATGGGTATTGTAGGAGAAACTTTGAAAGGCAAAAACATCGTTTTGTTGTTCGAAAAAACTTCTACGAGAACTAGATGTTCGTTTGAAACAGCTTGTCATGATGAAGGAGGAAATGTTACATTCTTGGGAATGAATGACAGCCAATTTGGAAAGAAAGAATCAGTAAGAGATTCTGCATTGGTTTTGTCAAGATTCTACGACGGAATCGAATTTAGAGGATTTGACCATGCAACTGTTGAAGAATTAGCAAAATATTCTTCAGTTCCAGTTTGGAACGGCTTAACTGATGTTTACCATCCAACACAAATTTTGGCGGACTTCTTGACAGTAAAAGAAAATATCCACAAAAACTTAGACCAAGTTAAATTCGTGTATATCGGCGATGGCAGAAATAATATGGCGAACTCTTTGATGATTGGAGCTGCAAAAATTGGTATGGAATTTGTAAATCTTGCACCAAAAGAATTGCATCCATCAAATGAAATGATGAACACAATTCAAGAAATTGCGAAAGAATCAGGCGCAAAAATAACAGTAACTGATGACTTCACAAATTTAAAAGGAGCAGATGTAATTTACACAGATGTTTGGGTTTCGATGGGAGAAGAAGACCAATTTGAAGAAAGAATCAACTTGCTTAAAGATTACCAAGTTGATATGAAAAAAATCGAAATGACTGAAAATCCTAATGTAATTTTCTTACACTGCTTGCCATCATTCCACAACCTTGAAACAAAAGTTGGCCGTGAAATTTACGAAAAATTTGGCTTGTCAGAAATGGAAGTTACTGATGAAGTATTCTACAGCAAATATTCAAAAGTATTTGACGAAGCTGAAAACAGAATGCACACTATAAAAGCTGTTATTGTCGAAACAATCGGCAACAAATAAAATAATTCAAATTTAAAGAGATGACTTTTGAATGAGTTGTCTCTTTTTTTGCAAAAAAAATATTGCAAATTCCCAGAATTTTTGATAAAATAACTTGTCTTTGACAATAGTTACGATTTGTCAAAAAAATTTGTTTTTTCACATTTTGAAAGAAAAATTTGATATTATATGGGTAGAAATTAAAATAGAATTGAGAGGTGATATATGAGAAGCTTTTGTAATAGAATTTTGAATTACGAAACTGACAAGAAGTTTATTCTTTTGACTGCAATAGCTATGTTTATGCCGTTTTATATTGGTATCGGCGTTTTGATAGTGGATATGTTTTATTTTGTGTATAAGAGTAAATTCAGAGAAATATTTGACAAATCAAATTTGTCGATATTGGGCTCGTTGTTTATTTTGTATTCATTTTTGATGAGTATAATTTTCAATAACACATACGGGATTTTGGCAACAGTTGGGATACTCGTGCTTTTCGTATTCGTTCTGTTCATAAGGAAAAACATCACCGAACAATTTATGGAAGACATTATGATGATTATTATGGTTTTTGCGACTTTTTGCTTCTTGATTACATTGACTCAGTACTCAATAATTTTGAAAGACAATTCGTTCAATTACCAGGAATTTATGAAATATATCAGCTTGCACAGAACGACTGTAGGAATGTTTTTCTTCAACGCAAATTATTATGCGATGGTTTGTTCATTGGTGGGAATAATTTGTGCGTACAAATATTTCACGACAGAATCTTTTGAAAGAGGATTTTCATTTGTAGTCGGCGTGTTGAGCGTTTTGACATTGTTGATAACTGATTCAAGAGGAGCTATGTTATCTTGTTCAGTCTCTGTGTTCGCACTTACGATAATGTTGAAAAAAAGAAAATACACATTCTTAATCTTGGCTTTTGCAATTGCATTTTTAGCTTACGTTGTAGCTTTTGGAAAGATGGATTTAATACCTAGAGTCGACAAATTAGGATTTGATATGGGTCTAAGAAAATCTATTTGGATTAGCTCAATCGAAGCTTTCAAAAAGAATTTAATTATAGGTGTCGGACCATTGGGAATCCACAATATTTACACAACGATAAGAGACCGCGTAATTATTCACTCACACAATTTGTATTTGGATATTCTTGTGAATTACGGATTGATAGGTCTCGCAATGTTGATTCCGATTGTTTATCAATTGTTTTGTGAAATCAAAGCATTGTACTCACGAAAATACACAAAAATGATTGTCGCAATGGTGATTATGGTATTAATTCACAGCATGGTCGATGTGACTATTTTCTGGACGCAAACATCATTTATTTTTATGACTTTTGTAGTGGGAGCGGGAGCTTTAAGTCCAGCAGAATCAACTGAGTTTAGTCTGTTGAAAAAAATAGAAAATGCACGAGAGAAAAAAATACTCGACAATATAAAATAAATTTTACAAATAAAACGATGGCTAGTAAATTAGCTGTCGTTTTTTTGCTTTTAAAAAAATCAGATTTCAATTATAATAGAAGATAAGGAGGATTTTTGATGAGCTTTAAATTTTGTTCGCTATCAAGCGGTTCAAGCGGAAATAGTGAATACATTGAAACGGAACACTCCAAAATTTTAGTCGACGCTGGCTTCAGCGGAAAAGCAATTGAAAAGCTGCTCGACAGTATAAATGTAAACCCGACAGAATTAGATGCAATTTTTGTTACGCATGAGCATTCTGACCACATAAAAGGAATAGGAGTATTGAGCAGACGATTTGATATTCCAATCATTGCCAATGCCGAAACGTGGTATGCGATGGATTCAAAAATCGGCAAAATAAAAGACAAAAACATATATATTTTCGAAAACAATAGGCACATTGAATTTAAAGATTTAGATGTGCTTCCGATAAAAACGAGTCACGACAGTGCAAATAGCTGTGGATTTGTTTTTTCGAAAGACGACAAGAAACTCTCAATTGTTACTGATACGGGGATTATTGAATCAAGTGTCTACGAGGAAATAAAAGATTCCAATCTTTTTTTTGTGGAAGCTAATCACGACATAGATATGCTCAAATACGGAAGCTATCCAATGGCTCTGAAAGAGAGAATCTTGTCAGATTACGGACACTTGTCGAATGATGCTTGTGCAAATTTGTTGGGAGATATTTTGACTGGAAATCACGAAATCGTACAGTTAGCACATCTCAGCATAGAAAACAACACACCTGCGAAGGCTTTCGAAACTGTCAATGATTATTTAAGAAGCCTAGGATTGGACGTTGGAGAAGACATCACCCTTGAGGTTGCAGAAAGATACGTCCCAAGCAATATTATAGATTTAGAAAAAATGGAGATATATGCAAAAAACTATACAAGAAATTGAAAAATCAATTATAAAAAAATACAGAAAGCACATTTGGTCTAAATTCATCAAGGCAATCAAAAATTACGATTTGATTCAAGATGGAGACAAAATAGCAGTTTGTATGAGCGGGGGAAAAGACAGCTTGCTTCTCGCAAAATTATTTCAAGAATTAAAAAAACACGGAATGAATAATTTTGAATTGGAATTTATAGCAATGAATCCCGGTTACAGCGAAGAAAACACCAACCTTGAAAAGGAAAACTTCGAAAAATTAAACATTCCTTATCATATGTACGACACAGATGTTTTTAGTGTCAGCGAAAAAATCTCATCTAACAACCCGTGTTATATGTGTGCTAGAATGAGAAGAGGAGCATTGTATTCAAAAGCAAAAGAATTAGGGTGCAACAAAATGGCATTGGGTCATCACTTCGATGATGTAATAGAAACAATTTTACTTAATGTCTTGTGCTCTGGTAATTACAAGACAATGATGCCAAAACTCCACTCTAATAATTTTGAAGGAATAGAACTCATAAGACCGATGTATTTAATCAGAGAAGAATCGGTTAAAAGTTGGTTAAAATATGCTGGATTGAAAGCTCTGGATTGCGCCTGCTCTGTAACTAAAAAAACAGAAGGTTCAATGAGAAAACAAATCAAACTTTTGATTTCAGAATTATCTGATAGAGGATTTGCAAATGTAGAAAATTCTATATTCAAATCGAGTGAAAATGTCGATGTATCTAGAATCTTGGGCTATGAATTAAACGGCACTAAGGTTAATTTTTTAGAAACATACGGAGAAAATGACTTGTAAATTAAAATTAATTTTAATAAATTAGGAGGAAAAATGGCAACTCAATCAATCAAAATCCAAGATAATTTGTATTATTTAGGGGTAAATGACAGACAAACTGAATTTTTCGAGAATATGTGGCCACTACCTTATGGCGTGGCTTACAATTCATATCTATTGACAGGTGAAAAAACTTGCTTGATGGATACAGTAAAAGTAAGCAAAAGTGACGAATTTGTGGAAAATGTAAAAGAACTCTTACAAGGAAGACACTTGGATTATCTAATAATTCACCACATAGAACCAGACCATTCTGGTTCAATTCCACAAATTTTGGATTTATATCCGGACTTAAAAATCGTAGGTAACAAAAAAACAAGATCTATGTTAAATGATTACTACGAAATAAATCCAGAAACATTTATCGAAGTAAAAGATGGCGATGTATTGGATTTGGGAGACAGAAAACTGACATTCTATCTAACAGCTATGGTTCACTGGCCAGAATCAATGGTAAGTTACGACGAAGAAAATAAGATTTTATTCTCACAAGATATTTTCGGTGGATTTGGAACAAATGACGGAGCAATCTTTGACGACGAACTTGATTACGAAGTAAGAAGAACTGAATTTAGAAGATACTACACAAATATCGTTGGAAAATACTCTCAAATGGCACAAAGAGCTATAACTAGACTGTCTGGCTTGGAAATCAAAACAATTTGTCCGGTTCACGGATGTATCTGGAGAAAGCAACCATCTAAAATAGTACAAGATTATACTAAATGGGCAACTTACGATGTTGAAGAAGGCGTAGTAATAGCCTATGCTTCAATGTATGGAAACACGGAAACAATGGCAGACCAATTAGCGAGATATTTGGCAGCAGAAGGAGTAAAAAACATCGAAGTGTATGATGTAAGCAAAACTCATGCATCATACATCATCTCAAGTTGTTGGGACAAAAAATCACTAATATTGGGTTCTTGCACATACAACAATCAAGTATATCCAGTAATGCAAAACTTGTTGCATTTATTGGAAATGCAAAAATTAAAAAACCATGTTGTATCTGTTTTTGGCTCATTTGGATGGAGCGGCGGAGCTGTAAAAAACTTGAAAGCATTTGTTGAAGAAGGAAAATTCGAGACAACTGAAACTGTAGTAGAAGTAAAAGGTAAAATGAAAGAAAAAGACGACCAAGGATTAAAACAGATGGCAAAAGAAATAGCCGCAAAAATAAAATAATATAAATTTAAACCAATCACATATTTTTTGTGATTGGTTTTTTGTTTTCAAAAAAGAATAAAATTAGAAACCCAATTAGATTTTATTTTTCAGGTATTAAAAAAAATTTGATAAATTGATAATAATTATCAAAAACATTGAAAATTTTTTTGGTTTTTGTTATTATTTACCTGAGGGAGGGTATAAATATATTAGTGGTTATTAATATAACAACTTATTAAAAAAATTGGAGGTAATGTGAATGGCTACAGATGTAGAAATCGCTCAAAAAGCGAAGTTGGAAAAAATCAGTGTTATTGCTGAAAAAATGGGATTATCTGAAGAAGATTATGAACAATACGGTAGATACAAAGCAAAATTAGATTTAAATCTTTTTGAAAAAAACAAAGACAAAAAAGATGGAAAATTGATTTTGATGACAAGTATCAACCCAACACCTACAGGTGAAGGTAAAACAACAGTTAATGTTGGATTAGCAATGGGTCTTAACAAAATTGGCAAAAACGCTATTTCTGTTTTAAGAGAACCATCACTAGGACCTAACTTTGGTATGAAAGGTGGAGCAGCCGGCGGTGGATATGCACAAGTAGTTCCAATGGACGAAATTAATATGCATTTTACTGGTGACTTCCATGCAATCACTACTGCAAACAATTTAATTTGTGCAATGATGGATAACCACATTCATCAAGGAAACGAATTAAAAATAGATACAAAACAAATCTTAATAAAAAGATGTATGGACATGAATGAACGTGAATTGAGAGATATCATCATTGGCGTTGGAGCTAAAGGAAACGGAGTTATGCGTCAAGACGGATTCGAAATCACAGTTGCAAGCGAAATCATGGCTATATTGTGTCTTGCAAAAGATTTGAAAGATTTGAAAGAAAGAGTTGGAAACATTTTAATCGCTTTCAACACAGACGGACAACCAGTTTACGCAAGAGATATAAAGGCAGACGGAGCAGTAGCTTTAATTATGAAAGAAGCTATCAAACCTAACCTTGTTCAAACATTAGAACACACTCCTGCAATCATTCATGGTGGACCATTCGCCAATATCGCTCACGGATGTAACTCACTAATTGCTACAAAATTAGGATTGAAATTAGGCGACTACGTAGTTACAGAAGCGGGATTCGGCGCTGACTTAGGAGCTGAAAAATTCTTCGACATTAAATGTAGAAATGACCTTCACCCAAATATGGTATGTATCGTAGCTACAATTAAAGCTTTGAAACACCACGGGGAAGCTGAAGACTATAAAGTAGAAAACGTTGAAGCTTTGGAAAAAGGATACGCTAACCTTAAACGTCACATCGAAAATATGAGAAAGTTCAAAGTTCCAGTAGTTGTAGCAATCAACAGATTCGCAACAGATACTGATGCTGAAATCAAGAAATTAACTGAATTGGTTGAAGCAGATGGAACTAAAGCGATATTCTGTGATGTTTGGGCAAAAGGTGGAGAAGGTGCAATCGAATTAGCTCAATACGTTGTAGACAAAACAAAAGAAGAAAACGAATTTGAATTCCTTTATGACCTTGAATTGCCAATCAAAGAAAAGATTGAAAAGATTGCAAAAGAAATCTACAGAGCAGACGGCGTAGAATTTAGTGCAAAAGCTAAGAAAAAATTAAAACAAATCAAAGAATTAGGCTTGGACAACTATCCAGTATGTATGGCAAAAACACAATATTCATTCTCTGATAACAAGAAATTAATCGGAGCTCCAACTGGATTTACAATCACAGTAAGTGATTTCAAAATCTCAAGAGGTGCAGGATTTGTCGTAGCGTTGTTAGGCTCAGTAATGACAATGCCAGGATTGCCAAAAGTTCCATCAGCAGAAAAATGCGACGTATTAGATGATGGTTCAATTGTAGGTTTATTCTAGTAATAAACAGAATGTAAATTTAAAAAAAAGAGCCTGGATTGGTTTGTTTATGAATTAAAAAAATTCAGGCTCATTATTTAATCTAAAAATAAATTTTGTTACAAAAATAATAAGATTTATGGTAGAATAATTATGAAAAGGATTATGAGTAAAGGAGATGCTTATGAGTAAGAAAACTCCTCTATATGAGGAACATCAAAAATTAGGTGGAAAAATCGTTGACTTCGCAGGATTTTTACTACCAGTTGATTATGAAGGATTGCAAGCAGAACACGAAACAGTAAGAAATAACGTTGGTCTATTCGATGTTAGTCACATGGGTGAATTTACTGTAAAAGGAAAAGATGCTTTGAAATTCATCAATTATGTTTGTACAAACAATTATACTGATTGTAAAGAAGGACAAATTCAATACTCACTATTATTGAACGAAAATGGTGGAATGGTTGATGACTTGTTAGTTTACAAAAACAATGATGAAGATTTCTTGATGGTTCCAAACGCTGCTAACACAGAAAAAGATTTCAATCATATCTCTAAATACTTGGATAAATTCGATGTTGAATTAAAAAATATTAGCGACACTGTTGGTGAAATCGCTATTCAAGGTCCTAAAGCTGAAGAATTATTACAAAGATTAGTTGATTATGACTTATCTAAGATTGAATACTATCACTTTGTAAAAAATGTTAAATTTAAAGAATACGAAGTTTTAGTTTCAAGAACTGGTTACACTGGTGAAGATGGATTTGAAGTTTACTCAACTCCTGAAGCAACAGTAGCTTTATGGGATGCGTTACTAGAAAAAGGAAAAGACCTAGGAGTTAAACCATGTGGTCTTGGATGTAGAGATACATTGAGATTTGAAGCAGCAATGCCTTTGTATGGAAATGAACTTTCAGATGAGGTATCTCCACTAGAAGTTGGCTTAAAATTCGCTGTTAAAATGGATAAAGACGACTTCGTTGGTAAAGCAAAAACTCAAGAAAAAGTTGATGCTGGACTTAAGAAGAAACTTATTGGTATCGAAATGCAAAGCAAACGTATCGCAAGACAAGGTGCTGAAGTTCAAAAAGATGGAAAAACTATCGGTTATGTAACTACAGGTTATCTTTCTCCAACATTTGGAGTATGTTTAGCAAATGCATTTGTTGATAAATCAGCTGTAGCATTAGGTGATGAAGTTGATGTTATAATCAGAAACAAACCATCAAAAGCAACAGTTGTTAAAAGAAAATTTTTGGATAGAAGATAGGGGGAAAAGAAAATGGCAGAAGTAGCAAAAGATTTATTGTACACAAAAGATCATGAATGGGTTAAAAAAGACGGAGACGTTTATCAAATCGGTCTAGCAGATTATGCACAAGACAGTTTAGGAGACATCGTTTACGTTGAATTACCAGATGTTGATGATGAAATTGATGCAGAAGATTCTGTAGCAAGCGTTGAATCTGTAAAGGCAGCTTCAGAAGTTTACACTCCATTTGCTTGTACAGTAGTAGAAGCTAATGAAGAATTAGACGATGAACCTGGCAATATCAACAAAGCACCATATGAATGCTGGATTGCTAAGGTTAAATTCGAAGACTTTGATGAATCTAAGTTAATGAATGCTGATGAATACGAAAAATTCTTAGGTGAATTATAATGTATCCATACATCTCAATTACTGAAAAAGAAATTGAGGAAATGCTAAAAGTAATTGGCATTTCCTCTCTTGAAGAACTATATTCAGATGTCCCTGAAAATGTTCAATTTAAAGGCGAATTAAACATACCAAAAGCAAAAAGTGAAGAAGAAGTAAGAAAATATTTCAAAGACATTTTTGCTAAGAATGTTTCTACTGATGACAAGGTTTGTTTCTTAGGTGGTGGAGCTTATGATAGATATGTTCCATCTGTTATTCCAGCTATGGTAAGCAGAGGAGAATTTCTTACTTCATATACACCATATCAACCAGAAATAAGCCAAGGTACTCTATCATATATTTTCGAATATCAAACAATGATGGCAAGCTTAACTGGTATGCCAGTATCTAACGCTTCTTTGTATGATGGCGGAACAGCTATTGCAGAAGCAGCGTTGATGACTATCCAAAAGTCTAAAAAATCTAAAATTTTATGTACAAATACAATTAATCCTTCATCAAAAGAAATCTTAATGACATATTGTCACGACAGAAATGTTGAAGTTGAATTTGTACCAATGAAAGATTTACTAACAGATATGGACGAATTGGAAAAAATGATGACTGATGAAGTTGGTACAGTTATCGTTCAATCTCCAAACTATTACGGATATATCGAAGATGTAAAAAAATTCGAAGAATTGACTCACTCAATCAAGAAAAACTACTTGATTATGTCAGCAGATCCAATGAGCTTAGGTTTATTGAAGAAACCTGCTGAATACAATGTTGACGTTGTTGTTGGTGAAGCTCAACAATTCGGAGTTAACTTGCAATATGGTGGACCTTATTTGGGATATATGTGCTTTACTGATGAATTTGTTAGAAAATTCCCTGGTCGTGTAGTTGGTCAAACGACTGATGAAGATGGCAAGAGGTCTTTCGTTTTAACATTGTCTGCAAGAGAACAACATATTAAACGTGATAGAGCAACTTCAAATATCTGTTCAAACCAAGGTGTTAACTTACTTGCTGCAAGTATTTATTTATCACTTCTCGGCAAAACAGGTATAAAAGAAGTAGCAACTCAATCATTACAAAAAGCACACTATTTATTTGATGAGTTGAAGAAGATAGACAAAGTTAAAGTTCTTAGTGAAAAACCATTCTTTGATGAGTTCACTATTGGTTTCGATAAAGATACTGAAGAAGTTAAGAAAGCTTTATTCGATAAAGGATTCTTGGCAGGAATTAGCATTAAAGAAGCTACTGATGGATGTGGCAATGGTTTAATTATTGCTGTAACAGAAAAGAGAACAAAAGAAGAAATGGACAATTTTGTAGCAGCAGTTAAGGAGGTATTATAATATGGCTTACAACAAGTTAATATTTGAATTATCACAACCAGGTAGAACTGGATATAAACTTCCTGAATTAGACGTACAAGTAAAAGATAACTTAATTCCTGAAGAATTTTTATCAAAAGAAGAATTAGATTTACCAGAAGTTAGTGAAGTCGATGTAGTTCGTCACTATACTAACCTTTCAAATCTAAACTTCGGCGTAGATACAGGAATGTATCCATTAGGTTCTTGTACAATGAAGTACAACCCTAAAATAAATGAAGAAATTGTTGCAAATCCAAAATTTGCTCATCTTCACCCAAAACAAGATGATTACCAAGTACAAGGTGCTTTGGAAGCAATGTACACTTTACAAAAATCACTTTGTGAAGTAGCTGGAATGGATTATATGACATTGCAACCAGCAGCAGGTGCTCATGGTGAAATCACAGCTATTACAATTTTTAAGAAATACCACGAAGTAAATGGCCATTCAGAAAAGAACGAAATAATCGTTCCAGACTCTGCTCACGGTACTAACCCAGCAACAGCTGCAATGGCAGGATACAAAGTAGTAGAAGTAAAATCAAATGCCAATGGTGTAGTTGACGTTGAAGATTTGAAGAAGGTTGTAAACGAAAAAACAGCTGGTTTGATGTTAACTAACCCTAACACATTAGGTTTGTTCGAAACAAAAATTAAAGAAATAGCTGAGATAGTTCACGAAGCTGGCGGACTTCTATACTATGATGGAGCAAATGCCAATGCCATTTTAGGACAAGTTAGACCTGGGGATATGGGATTCGATGCAATCCACTTCAATGTTCACAAATCATTCTCTACACCACACGGTGGTGGAGGTCCAGGTGCAGGTCCTGTTGGTGTTAAGAAATTCTTGAGAGAATTTTTGCCTAAACCAATCGTAGAAAAAGATGGCGACAAATATTTCTTAGACTACAACTTAGAACATTCAATTGGTAGAATGAAAGATTTCCAAGGTCATTTTGGAGTATTAATGAGATCGTTGACTTATATTCTATCAATGGGTTGTGATGGATTGAAATGTGCATCTACTACAGCTGTACTAAACGCAAACTATCTACAAGCTCAATTAAAAGACGATTACAACTTACCACATGATTTTATCTGCAAACACGAATTTGTATTAGGCGGATTGAAGGATGATTGTGATGGACAAGTTAAGACTTTGGATGTAGCTAAGAGACTGTTAGATATGGGATTCCATCCACCAACAGTATACTTCCCATTAATCGTTCACGAAGCATTAATGGTAGAGCCTACTGAAACTGAACCAAAACAAACTCTTGATGCTTTTGTTGCTGCTATGAAACAAATTGCACAAGAAGCTAGAGAAAATAAGGATATATTATTGAATGCTCCTACTACAACTGTTGTCAGAAGACCAGATGAAACAGAAGCTGCTAAGAATTTAATATTGACTTACAAAAAAGGAGAATAATGACTAAAGATATCATTATTATCGGCGCTGGACCTGGTGGCTATGAAACAGCCATCAGGGCATGCCAGCTCGGTTTAAATGTAACTTTAATCGAAAAGGCTGAAGTAGGTGGTACATGCTTGAACAGAGGATGTATACCTACTAAAACTTTATGGAAGATAGCTGATTTGTACAAAGAAATTAAAGAATCAGAGACTTTTGGAATTGAAGTTAACGACCACAAATTATTAGCCGATAAAATTAAACAAAGAAAAAAGGAAATTATCGAAAGACTTAGAAATGGTGTTGAATACCTTTTCAAAACTTACGATAATTTAACTTTTATTAGAGGCGAAGCGAGCTTTAAAGACAACAAAACTGTAGTTGTCAAAACGAATGAAGGCGAAACAAAAGAACTTTCAGCCGATAAAATTATTATCGCTACGGGTTCTAAAGATTACAAGCCATCTAATATTGAAGGAATAAACAACGAAAAAGTTATTACTTCTACTGGACTATTGGAATTGGAAGAAATTCCAAAATCTATGATTGTCATTGGAACTGGCGTTATAGGAATGGAGTTTGCATCAATTTATTCTCAATTTGGAACAGAGGTAACAGTAGTAGGCAACAAACTTTTGAAGACTGAAGATGGCGAAATACAAAAAAGGTTAAAGTCTATTTTGAAAAGTGATACGCTTAAATTTGTTACTGGAGTGTATGCTAAAAAAATCGAAGAAGTAGATGGCAAACTTAAAGTCACTAGTCAAAAAGTTGGCAAAGATAAGTTTGAGGAAACTTATGCTGATTATGTTTTGGTTGCGAGTGGAAGAAGCAGCAACATTGACAATCTTGGAATTGAAAACACTGATATAAAAATTGAAAATAATTATGTAGTTGTCGATGAAAATTTCGAGACTAATGTTGAAGGCGTATATGCAATTGGCGATTGTGTTTACAAAAACACGCAACTTGCTCATGTTGCAAGTAACCAGGGCAAGAATCTTGTTCGTAAATTTGCGGGAAAAGATTTCAATATCAATTTGGATATAGTTCCAGCTGTTGTGTTCACGGTTCCAGAAATAGCATCTGTTGGAATTACTGAAGAAAAAGCTAAGGAACAAAACATAGATTATGTTACAAGCAAATTTATGTATCAAGCAAATGGAAAGGCATTGAGCTTGAATGCTACTGAAGGCTTTGTAAAAATTGTCGCAACTAAGGATTTATCAAAGATTTTGGGCTGTCATATAATCGGCCACGACGCATCAACTTTGATACATTTTGCAGCAATTGCAATGAACAATGACGTTGGTGTCGAAGGATTGTCAGCAATGATTTACGCTCACCCAACTATTAGCGAAGTGTTTATGGATTCCGTAGAACAATTGGAAGGTCTATCCATCAACACACCAAATTCAAACAATTAAAAGCGAATCCCCATTTTCAATTTGATTAAAGTTTAGTCAAATTGATGAGGGGATTTTTTAATGTCAACAAAAAGTCAAAACAGATGTTTGATTTTTCGTAATATTTAGCCCTAGTTTACTCACAGTTAAGACACAATTGAATGATAAATTATATTTAACAAGACGGAGGTGAGGATATGGATAGAAATCCGTACACTGATTACAATGAATATATAAGAAAAAGAAGAAAATTAAATGATGGATTAACTGAACGAAAAGTTTCGAATATGATAAAAGAAGAGGTCAAGAAAAATAGACCGAGGTTGGGTTGGTTAAAAGCAATTACGGTGTTTTTGCTGATTTATTCACTTGTTATGACTTATTTTGTGGCAAAAAATATTACTGGAATTACAGAAACTATAAATAAAAATGGAAATGTTCAAAGTAGTACGATATCGATAAAGAACAACAGCATTTCAACAGAAAATGCCGTAGCGAAAAAAGCAATAGATTCTGTTGTAGGTATTACTACGATTGGAGTTTCAGAAAATATGTTTCTTCAAGGAAGAGTTGTAGAGGGTGTTGGAAGTGGCGTTGTCGTTAGTAAGGATGGATATATATTGACAAACGCTCATGTCGTGCAAGATGGTAAGGCAGAAAAAATAGAAGTCCTTCTTACAAATGGCAAGAAATCACCTGCAAAATTATTGTGGTATGACACGACTCTTGACCTAGCTGTATTAAAAACTGATTTTAATGGTCTTAAACCTGTTGAGATGGGCGATAGCGATAAGGTTCAAATAGGCGACAAGGCGATTGCAATCGGAAATCCTCTTGGACTTGATTTACAATCGACATTGACAAGCGGATATATTTCTGGAAAAGATAGAACAATTACTTTGCAAAATGGTCTTCAAATGGATGGTTTGATGCAAACAGATGCTGCTATAAATTCTGGTAACAGTGGTGGCGGATTGTTTGACCAAGAAGGTAAATTGATTGGGATAAATACTGCGAAGGCATCGGCTGAAGGAATTGGTTTTACGATTCCGATTAATGTTGCAAAATCCATCGTAGATAATATTGTCAGCGGAGGTTCATTTGAGGGCGTCAAGCTTGGAATAAGTGGCGTTGATGTGAAGACTTTCCAACAAGCTACTGGTCAAAAATTAACTATTGATAGTGGAATTTATGTAGTTGAAGTTGTAAGAGGTTCTTCAGCGCAAAAAGCGGGTGTCACTAAAGGAGATATCATTACAAAAGTCAACGGCAAAAAAATCAATACGATGAGTTCGTTGAAGAAAACACTTCTTGAAGTTAGACCTAAACAAAAAGGAAAAATCACAGTTTACAGAGATGGTGTTTCAAAAGATTTGGATATAGAATTTAGCACATTAGAGCAAAAATAAGTTATCACGTTTTTTTCCTTCCTTAATTTACGTGAGATTATATATATTAGAAGCGACGGCTTTATGCTGTCGCTTTTAAAATGCACAAAATTTTGAAATATTTTATTAAAACTATTTACACAAGCGATTAATTAGTATAAAATATTCAAGAGTTGAGGAGGAGAATGATTTGAAACAAGTTTATTCAGTAAAAATGATTTTGAAATACAAGACAGATGTGTCGATTTTTGAAGAGAATATCGTTCTTTTTGAAATGGATAGTATTGATGAGTTAAAAGACAAATGCCTTGAATATGTTGATTTGATTCAAGATGATTTGAATGATTATGAATTTGTTGAATTGTATAGGATAGTCAATTGGAATTTATCAAATCAAAAATTTGATGCTTCGATGGATTTCAAAGAAGTTTATTCTGAGTTCATAGATGAGCAGGAAATAGTTTATTAAATCAGTAGGTTAATTAACAAAACTTAACTATTTTCGGTTTTTCGTGTATAATATAGTAGGACATAAAAACACTTACACATTCATATATTACATAACTGTAAGGAGGTTATTATGTCAAAAAATTTATTAACTATTAAAAACTTATCTGCTAAAGTAGGGGACAAACAGATATTAAACAACATAAATTTAAACATAAACTACGGTGAAGTTCACGTTATTATGGGACCAAATGGTTCTGGTAAGTCTACTTTAGCCAATGTAATCTTAAATAATCCAGAGTATGAAACAACTTCAGGCGATATTTTGCTTGATGGTGAAAGTATTATGGATTTGTCTACTGATAAGAGAGCCAAAAAAGGTATTTTTATGTCGTTCCAAAATCCAATGGAAGTTTCGGGCATTAGTGTGGAAAATTTCATCAGAAGTGCAAAAATTGCCAAGACTGATGAAAATATAGGATTCTTAGAATTCAGAGAAGAACTGGAAGATGAAATGGATATACTTGAATTTGATCATGGATATTCTTCCAGATATTTGAATGTCGGTTTTTCCGGTGGTGAAAAAAAGAAGAACGAAATTTTGCAAATGCTTATGCTGAAACCAAAATTGGCTATTCTCGATGAAACAGACTCAGGCCTTGATGTTGATGCGGTAAGAATTGTATCGAAGGGCGTAAAAGAGTTTTTGAATGAAAATAATTCTGTTATTGTCATTACTCACCACAAGGAAATCTTAAAAGAAGTTAAGCCGGATTTCGTTCATGTAATAATGGACGGCACTATTGTAAAAGAAGGTTCCAGCGAACTTCTAGACCAAATTGAAGAAAAAGGATTCAATTGGATTAGAGAAGAGGTGAAATAATGGCACCTAAAAAGAAGACTTATGTTGATGATATGGATAGAGGTATCTATGACATCAAGAACAAATTCACTTATAGAAAGAAAACAGAAGAAGGTTTGACTACTGATATTGTAAAGCAAATTTCTACTGAAAAAAATGAACCTAAGTGGATGTTAGAAAAAAGATTGGAAGCTCTTGATATTTTCTACAAATCAGAAGACCCTGAGTGGGGACCTGATTTGAGCGTTGTGGATATGGACAAGGTTACAACATATATTAGACCTGATGCTGACAAGAGTCATAATTGGAATGATGTTCCAGAAGACATTAGGGAAACTTTCGACAAGCTCGGTATTCAAGAAGCTGAAAAAGAAATGGTGTTAAGTGGTGTTGGTGCACAATACGACAGTGAGGTTGTGTATCACAACATTCAACAATCATTGATTGACCAAGGTGTTATCTACACTGATTTTGATACAGCACTTAAAAAATACGAAGATATAGTAAAAAAATATTTTGCCAAAGCGATTACGCCACGTCTTCACAAGTACGCGGCACTTCACTATGCCGTGTGGTCGGGTGGCTCTTTTGTTTACGTTCCAAAAGGAGTAGATGTAAAGATTCCTCTTCAAAGTTATTTCAGATTGAATGCTCCAGGAGCTGGTCAATTTGAGCATACAATGATTATTGTAGAAGACGACAGCTATTGTCATTTCATTGAAGGTTGTTCTGCACCAAAATACAATGCACTCAATGTACACGCAGGTGCTGTTGAGATTTTTGTTGGGGAAAATTCTACTTTGAGATTTTCTACAATTGAAAACTGGTCGCGTAATATGTACAATTTGAACTCCAAGAGAGCGATAATTGAAAAAAATGGCAAGGTAGAATGGGTTTCGGGTTCATTTGGCTCTGCGGTGTCGATGTTGTATCCTTCAAGTGTTTTAAAGGGTGAAGGTGCAAGTAGTGAATACACTGGTATTTCATTTGCAGGTCATGACCAAAACTTGGACACAGGTGCTGTTATGATTCATGCGGCTCCTCACACTACAAGCTATGTAAACAGCAAATCAATCTCTAAATCTGGAGGTATTAGTGTCTACAGAGGATTAGTAGATATAAAAGAAAACGCATTTGATTCAAAATCATCAGTAAGTTGTGAATCATTGATGCTAGATAATGAAAGCAGGTCAGATACAATTCCAGTTGTTAAAATAGCAAATAAAAATGTCGATTTGGGACACGAGGCATCTATTGGTAGGATAGATGACCAAGTTATTTTCTATTTGATGACAAGAGGTATTCCGGAAGAAGAAGCAAAGTCTATGGTAGTTCGTGGATTTGCTGAACCTATTGCAAAGGAATTGCCTATGGAATATGCGGTAGAGATGAATAATTTAATCAATCTTGAACTTGAAGGTAGCATAGGATAGGAGTTGTATATGGAACAAATTAAAGGAAATGTACTGGGATTTAAAACTTTCAAGTATTTGAAGGTCAACGAAACTGAAGTTAATATCCCTGATATAGATATAAAAGAATACAGAATGGAGTCTGACCCATTTGAACCAATAGAAAACAAAGATTTCGGAGTTTGCCAACAAGCTTTGGATTTGAATGAAAAATCAGGCAATCTATTCAAATTGTATAAGACTGAAGAAAATGAAGTAAAAGATTATGGAATTGTAGAGCTTGTAACTGATAGAGAGTATGATATATTGTTGGATACTCACAAGATTGTTGCTGAAAAAAATTCAAGTATAAAGGTCGTTATTGATTACAGAGATAACGACAAGAACAAAAAATTCAGAAGTTCAGTAATTGAAATCAATGCCAAGGAAAACAGCAATGTTCAAGTGTTTGTCGTTCAAACAGAAAAATACACGACAGCATTGGAATCTGTTATTTTGAATTTGGAGGACAATAGTCACGTGACGCTTAGCCAATACGAAATGGGAAGTCTTGATAATTTCGTCAATACAAAGGCTAATTTGAACGGCAAAAATTCCAACTTGGATATCAACAGCATCTACTTCACTCATGGTGAAAATTCGTTGAATATGTTGTATGAAATCAACCATTTCGGCGAACAATCTAAATCATCATGCGTTGTTAATGGCGCATTGAAGGGAAAATCATACAAGAATTTCAAATCGACGCTCGATTTCAAAAAAGGCTCTACGGGTTCGGCGGGAACCGAAGAAGAGTATGCTGTATTATTATCTGATGATGCAAAGAGCTTGTCAGTTCCAGTTTTGTTGTCAGGAGAAGATGACGTAATTGGAAATCACGCTGCTAGTGCCGGTAAGATAGACTCTGATATGTTGTTTTATATAATGAATCGTGCTATTTCACGAGAAGCCGCTGAAAGTATGATTGTAGAATCGAAATTCAGCGAATCATTAAATAAATTAGACAATCAGAACTTGGAGAACAAGTTGCTCAAATTTATAAGAAATAAAATGGCAAAGAGGGATTTGAATGCTAGATAGATTACAAGTTGAAGATATAAGAAAAGATTTCTTGTATCTAAACAAAGAATACAAAAACCCAATAGTGTATTTGGATAACGCAGCTACAAGCCAAAAACCGATTCAAGTAATTGACAGTGTTAGCGAATTTTACAAATACGAAAATGCAAATCCTCACAGGGGAGCTCACACTCTCAGCGTATTGGCAACAGATGTTTATGAATCTGGAAGAGCAAAAGTTTCTAAGTTCATAAATGCAAAAAAAACATCAGAAATAGTGTTTACTAGAAATACCACGGAATCTTTGAACTTGATAGCATATTCATACGCATACGAAAATTTAAAAGAAGATGATGAAATTGTAATTTCGATAATGGAACATCACAGCAATCTCGTAACTTGGCAAGAAGTATGCAAAAAAACAAAAGCGAAATTAAAATATTTGTATGTCGACAAACAAAATATGCAGTTGAACTTTGAAGATTTCAAGAAAACAATCACAGATAAGACGAAAATATTTTCGATAACACAAGCATCTAACGTCGTGGGAACTATGCCTGATGTTGAAAAAATGATTAAATACGTAAAATCAGTGAACAAAGACTGCATCTGCATAGTTGACTCTGCACAGTATATTCCACACAACAAAGTTGATGTTCAAAAATTAGGCTGCGACTTTCTCGCATTCTCTGGTCATAAAATGTTGAGCATAATGGGAGTTGGAATACTTTATGGAAGAGAAGAATTGTTAAATTCTATCAAGCCATTCTTGTATGGCGGAGATATGATTGAATATGTTTTCGAAGACAAAACATCTTATTTGCCATCACCCGGCAGATTTGAAGCAGGTACACAGGATGTCGGAGCGGTAAAATCATTGATTACAGCAATTGATTACATTGAAAAAATTGGAATTGACAATATAAGAGATTACGAAAAATCATTGATGGATTATGCTTACGATAAAATAAAAGAAAAATCCGACATTATTGACGTATACACAACGAGTAACCCTCACAGATCGCCCGTGCTCGATTTTAACTTCAAAGAAGCTCATCCACATGACGTTGCAAGCATTATGGATAGTTTCGGAATTGCAATCAGAAGCGGCCACCACTGTGCACAACCACTCCACAGATATTTGAAAACAAACTTCTCATGTAGAGCAAGTTTTGCATTTTATAATACATTTGAAGAAGTGGACTTTTTCATAGAACATCTTGAAGATGTAAGGAGATTGATGAGAATTGGAATTAGGTAGTTTATATACAGAATTAATATTAGAAAAAAGCAGGGATAAATCCAACAGACGTGAATTGGAACATCCGACACATTGCGAATTGGGGCATAACCCAAGCTGTGGAGATGAAATAACATTGCAACTAAATGTCGTTGGCGACACTATAGAAGACATCGCATACACTGGATTGGGCTGTGCAATATCACAAGCATCCACATCCATAATGTGTGATGTAGTCAAAGGAAAATCGACGACAGAAGCGATTGAGCTTTGCAATAAATTCATTTCCATGATAAAAGGAGAAATTACTGACCGAAAAGAATTGAAAGTTCTAAAAGATGCGGTGTGTTTTAAAAGCATATCTACACTTCCTGCGAGGGTAAAATGTGCAGTGCTTTCGTGGTACACACTAAAAGATATGTTGGAAAATGAAAAATCACAAGGCTCATTTATCCCAGACTAATATAAAACAAAATAGCTAGTAAATTTTAAACTGATGAAATGCGTGTTTCATCAGTTTTTTTATTGCACACAAAAGCCCCTCCATCCGTTTAACAGATTTTGGGGCTTATTTCAATGTTTTAGTTACCTTGTTTTTTTACTTTTTCTAAATAATCATAAAGTGTGTTTGATAAGTCTTTTCCTTTTATTCTTCCGAGCCCTCCGTAACTGCAGGAAATTTCATCGAATTTAGTTACTCTATCTTGTCTAATTCCAGGGCCTGCTATTAAAATTGGAACTGGATCGCCACTGTGTTCCATTCTCTCACAAGGTGTTGAGTGGTCGGCTGCGACCGAGATTATTGTGTTTTCCAAATTTGCTTCTAATAAAAGTCCGATAAATTTATCAAATACTTCAACTGCCTTAGATTTTTTCTCTGGATTTCCATCGTGTCCAAAGAGGTCTGTGGCTTTTAAATTTACTAGAACAAAATCGTGCTCTTTTAAGGCTTCTATCGTCATTTTTGCTTTTGCATAAACATCTGTGTCGATATTGCCTGTCATTGTGTCACTAGTTAGTGGAGTAAAACCAGCAAGGCGTGCAACTCCCAAAACCGTTCCTTCTGCAGCAACGCAGGCACCTTTTAGATTTAGTTTGTCAGAAATTTTTTCAATGTTTGGCATAATACCAGCTCCTCTTGTGAGTATGAAGTTAGCCGGCAAAAGTCCTTGATTAACCCTTTCTAAATTAACTGGGTGTTTTGATAAAATTTCATTTGCTTTTAGCAAAAATTTGTTTAAAATTTCAGCTGTGAATACCGATTCAGGCTTGTTGTCTTTTGATTTGCATTTTTTGTAGTCAACGTCAATTCCTGCGACTTTTGGATCGGTGTCTGTTATGTTTGAAGAAAGTCCAGGGCCTCTTAAAATTAAAACCGCTCTGTGTTCAGTCGCTTCTTTGAAGATGATTTTTATTCCGTCAATTTCTATTCCATTTAAAGATTCTGCTAATAAATTTGTGCTTTTTCTAATTCTTCCAGCTCTTCTGTCTACGACGCATAACTTATTATTTACAGTAGCGAAGTTGGATCTAAAAGCAACATCGCCAGCTTGAAGTTCAATTTCTCTTCCAAATGCTTCAATTGGTCCACGACCTGGATAGTCTTCTGGGCCATATCCAAACAAAATCATATGTCCGAGATCTGTGCCTATAGGAATACCAGCTCCGAGAACATCCATTATTCCTGTTGTGCCAGATGAAGCGAGTTTGTCCAAGTTCGGAGTAGAAGCGTATTCTAAAGGAGTTTTACCTCCTAATATTTCACATGGTCTGTCGCCGACTCCATCTGCGACAGCCAATACAACTTTTTTATTCATATATTCTCCTTAACAATGCTTAAAATATTAATTGATAATAAGTAAAATACATAATTGAAATAACTACTGAGCCGATGAAACAAGTTATCATACCTAGAGTCATCTCGTCTTTGACGTCGAAGTGACCTAGACTCAAATACAAGGCGTTGACCTTGGAGTGAGGTGGCAAGGTCAATGTGTAGGCTATTCCGAAAGAACAAGCCATTGCCAATGGTACAGGGTCAATGTTTAAAGACTTGGCCAAAGTTATGATTGTTGGAATCAAAATCGTAGCCCTGACTGTTTTTGTTGTAAAGATTAAGTGGCTGAAAATAGTTATAAATATAAGTATTACAGCGACAAGATTTGGATTCAAAGTGTTAAGGCCGATTTTTTCGACAAAGTTTTTGATGATAAAACTTGCCCCGCCTGATTCGTTAAAAGCATTTCCAATTGCATATGCACCGGAAGAAAATATCATTAGATTCCACTTTATGTTTGCTTGCTTCCAATCAATAACCCCAACTTTAGGGAGTAGGCAAAGAAGCATACTCAAAACTGCGGTTTGTTCAGTTGAAATGCTAAAACCAAACAACTTTTCTTGGTAATTACCAGTTGCCCAAGAAAGTAGGGTAAAAGCAAATATCAAAGCAGTTTTCTTTTCCGCCAAAGTCATAGGACCAAGCTCTTTTAATTGGTTTCTTAGAATTTCCTTAGTTGATTCGCCACCGATATTCAAATCAGCAATGTGATAAAGTTTATAGCCAATTAAAAATGATATTAAGCCTGTGATTATGGCTTGTGGCAATGCACCTAAAATCCAATCCATATATCCGAGATGCGCTCCGGTCATTTTATTGATAAATCCAACAGCTAGAAGCTGACTAGATGTTGCTGTTATAACCATAGAAGTTGCAAGATGGTTGTTCATAACTCCCTGCAAGGTCATAAGTTTTCCAAACTTACTCTCTCCAGGAACTTGCTTGTAGACTTCCAATAAAATCATAATTATTGGAGTGAGAAGCGCAGCCCTCGCACTGGTTGCTGGAATGAAAAAAGCGAGTATAAAATTAACTAACATCAAGGCAATGAGTGTGCCCTTTGGTGTTTTTCCAAACTTAGTTAGCATCGACAATGCCAAACGCTTGCCGAGATTTGTTTCATTAATCGCAGATGTCAATACAAACGCAGCTACCATTAGCCAAATAATATCATAACCTAAAGCTCCGAACGTTACTTTTTGTTTTTCAACTGCACCTATTAAAGGCAAAATTAAAATTCCAATTATCGAAGTTTGATAGATTGGAATTGGCTGAGCAACCCACATTATTAGAGCAAAGACAAAAACAGCAAGCGATTTTTGTGCTTCGGGGCTCATTCCCTTAGGAGTGGGCATCAACATTAGCGTAAAAAATAGAATTACAGCAATAACTCCACCTATTTTAGCACCAGTTGAGGCTCTTTTTTTACTTTCTGATGATTTCGTTTTCATAATTGTTATCAACCTTTCTAAATTTGTTACAATAATTATATTATACGAAAACCGATAACACAATTCTATTTTATTCTAATATTAATAACTATATGTTATAATAAAATCAGAAATCAAAAGAGGTGAACAAATGGATATCAGCAAATTAGAATCTTTTTTAGTTTTGGCAGAATGTAAAAGTTTTACGAAGACGGCAGAACTTAGGTACTTGTCTCAGCCGGCAATAAGCAAGCATATAGATAGTTTAGAACAAGAGTTGGGAGTGTTTTTGTTTGACAGAAATGGAAAAACTGTCAGCCTCACAATCCAAGGAAAGCATTTTATCAAATATGCAGAAGCAATTGTAAGAGTATATCAAAAATCCCAAGAACTTATCAGACAAATTGAAGACCTCAATCAGGGGACAATTTATTTTGGCTCTACAAACTTCATAGGAATTTATTTAATGCCCAAGTTTATAAAAATTTTTCAAGACAAGTACCCAAAAATTAATATAAATATGATTATAGGCTCATCAAAAGATTTATTCAAAAAATTAGAAAAAAAAGAAATCGAATTTGTTTTCTTATCCCATTATGTAAAGACGGATTCCAGCAAATATATTTCCAAACCTTTTTTTACAGATGAATTGGTGTTGATAGCAAGCACAAAAAATGAGCTATCAGAAAAAGTTATCTGTAACCTAGACGATTTGAAAGGACAAGTCCTAATCACTAAATCGCAAAGTTCTTCTCTATACAAATTTTTGGGTTCGTGTGTTGACGAGATAAAATTTAAAAAAGAAATTATAATAGACAACCAAGAAGCGATTAAAAAAGCAGTTGTTGAAGATGTTGGAGTTGCAATTATGTCGAAGAAATCAGTAAAGTTGGAAGAAGAGTCAGGTCTAATAAAATCGATAAAAATAAAAGACTGCGAATTGGAACGACAAATCAACCTTGTATATGACAAAAACCTCCACTTGACTCCCGCTGGACAGGCTTTTTTTGACATACTAGAAGACAATAAACAAACATTATTATAGTAATTCGTAAAATCTTAACAAGTTAGTATCAATTTTAAAAGAGATAACTCATTGACCTGAACCCCAAAATCCGGAATACGGATGGAGGGGTTTTTGTATGCCAAAAT
>NZ_CAMXVC010000013.1 GCF_947252345.1 uncultured Finegoldia sp. | reverse complement strand
CAGGTGGTTTTTTGTTTCGCTCACTTCGTTCGCTCAACACACTTAAGTGCACAACCAAAATCTGCCTTTCAATTGGCAGATTTTTTTGTAAAAATTTGAAATTTTAATTCTACATTGTTTTATGATATCATTTATTAATACGGAGGTAATAAATGAATAACAGAACTAAAGGTATTATAGCAATACTACTTTCAGCATTTGGATTTGCACTTATGAATTTATTTATACCACTTGCTGGAGATTTGCCAACTATTCAAAAAAGTTTCTTCAGAAATTTGGTTGCTTTTTTGGTGGCATTTGCACTTTTATTGAAATCAGATAAAAAAGAAAAAGTACACGAACTTCACGATATAAAATCAATCCCTTGGAGGCCATTGATTTTGAGGGCAGGATTTGGGACAATTGGAATTTTTTGTAATTATTACGCTTTGGATACTCTTTTTATTTCCGATGCGTCAGTCCTCAACAAACTAGCTCCCTTTGCGACGTTGATTTTGTCGTGGATTTTCCTCAAAGAAGAGCTAAAAAAAGAACACATCATTTCGATTTTAATAGCATTTGTAGGGGTTTTATTCGTCGTAAAACCGACACTAAAAATCCACGAAATTTTCCCATATTTAATAGGAATTTTGGGTGGAATTTCTGCAGGCGGTGCCTATACTTGCGTAAGAAAATTGAACAATCTCGGAGTTAACAGTTCTTTTATCGTGGCGTTCTTCTCGGGATTTTCGTGTTTGGTTTGTGTCCCATATATGATATTTAATTTTGTTCCAATGAATACAGCGTCAATCCTTGCCCTCATCGGCGTCGGATTTGCGGCTCTTATCGGACAATTTGGAATTACATTGGCTTACAAGTTTGCCCCAGCCTCGGAAATATCGGTGTTTGATTATTCGACGATAATTTTCACGGGATTGTTCGGATTTTTATTCTTGCATCAAATCCCAGATTATTTAAGTATAATCGGCTATGTGTTAATATTCAGCGGAGCATTGATTAACTTTTTAAACAATAGAAGAAAACAAAGAATGATAATAAATGAAAAAATTGCACGAGGTTAGTCGTGCAATTTTTTACATTGTAACTGGTACTAATTTCCCGTCTTCTAATTTTAAAATACAATCACTCATTTCAATGGCTTTACTTGTCAAATGATGTGTGATTGCTATTACTGTCAAGTCCTTTTTCGAAAGTATACATTCTTCAACGATATCCACGCTATTTTTATCCAATGAGGATGTTGATTCGTCTAATAATATACAGTCGAAGTTTTCGTTGAGAAGTCTTGCAATGGCTATACGTTGTTTTTCTCCACCTGAGATAGATTTGTCTTCGCTGGAAATTACAGTGTCCATTCCTTTTGGTTTGGAATTAATCAAAGCATTCAATCCAAGTTGTTCGATGATTGTGTCATCTACAGGTTCGTTGTCAAACAAGGATATATTGTCCTTAATGCTGGCTGTGAATATTCCAGTGTCTTGCGTTGCAAATCCAATCTTAGAATAATACGTGCTATCTATAATATCCAAAATATTTTTATTGTTAAGCTGAACTTCTCCCTCTGTTGCAATTTCTTGTTTTTGCAATAATTTAAATATGGTCGATTTACCCGTTCCACTTTCTCCAATAATAATGTATTTTTTGCCTTTTTCAAATGTAAAATCCAAATTTTTCAATACGTATTTGTCGCTTGTTGGATATTTGAACGAAATATTGTTTAATTTCAAATTACTAAATTCAAATTCATCTTCTACTTCAACAGGTTGTTCTTCTTCGATGAAATTCATAACTTTGTTTTGGACAGGCTTTGATGATTTGAAACTTGTCATTATATCTGTGAAATTCAACAACGGTCCTGTCACATAAGCCATCAATTGACTGGATTCTATTACTTGACCGATGGTTATTCTATCCTTAAACACTAGCCAAATTCCGACCAACATACAACCCAAATACATTGCCAACGAACTAGCAAATGATAAAACGTAAATAGTTTTGCTCAAAGTTTCCTTGGTATTCGATGCGTTACGATATTCAATGGATTTATCTCGGTTGATTTTTTGAAAAATAATTTCTCTTTTGAAAAACTTAATCAAATTGAAATTGTTCACAAATTCTTGCAAACTCGACGTGTATTCATTTCTAATGTTCATAAGTTCTTCTTGTCTTTTTTCGATTAATTTTTCGAAAATAAATGGCACTGCTAGTTGCACCACAGAAAATATTATTATTGTGACTGCCATTATTATGTCGATTTTGACAAGCAAAACTAAAGATATTACGAAATTTAGAATTTCATGATAAGAAGACACCATATTTTTGAAATAATCCATCTTCAAATCTTCCAAATCATTCAAAAACATTGATATATAATATCCGCTATTCTGTTTAGATATTTTGATGAGAGATTCGTCTGTTATGTTGTTGAACAAATCATTTCTAACATTAAATATACAATTGTTCGTAAGTTCTACTGTGCTTTTTCGATATAATAAATCGGAAATACTTGCAAAAATTATGTACAGCACAGAAATCAGAATTAATCTGGGCAAAAGTTGTTCTTGTCCACTAGTTCCTGCATCAGTTATAATTCTCAAAAGTGATGCCAATCCAATGTCAAATCCAACGGCAATCGGCGCTGTAAAAAGTGTTAAGTAGAATAATTTTTTGTTTTGTGTGATATATTTGAACATTTTGCTCTCCCCTTTTTAATTAATATATCATCAATTTTATTTTTATTCAATATTTTTTTTGATTATCCATTTCAAATTTTATTTCCACATTTTTTTCGATTTTGTGATATAATAACTTTGAGGTGAATATTATGGAAAAACATATTAAAACTTTGACACCTAACACTTTGAAAGAATCAGCTTGCAAAGGTGGTTGTGGTGAATGTCAAACATCTTGCCAATCAGCTTGCAAAACTTCTTGCACAGTTGCTAACCAAGAATGCGAAAACGAAAATAGATAATCTTGTTTACATAATGATTTTGAACTCATTAGAGTACGAAAGTCAGCTATGAGATTATTAAACAAACGCCACTCTTTCGAGTGGTTTTCGTTTTTTATTGACTTAATTCGGAATTTTCTATAAAATAGTACGGTAGCTGAAAGGAGAATTATATGATACATAAATACAAAATGAATGGTCACAACATTGTTTTGGATGTAAACGGTGGAAGTGTCCATGTTTTTGACGACATAAGTTACGATGTACTTGATTATTACAAAAATTTGAGTGCAGATGAGATAGTGGAAAAATTACCTCAATACCCTGAAGAATCTGTCAGAGATTCTATCAATGAAATTGGAGAATTGGAAAAGGCTAATATGCTTTTTTCATCGGATGATTATCTTCACATTGAAGATTTCAAAAAGAGAGAACCTGTGCTAAAGGCGATGTGCCTTCACGTTGTTCACGATTGCAACTTGAAGTGCGAATATTGTTTCGCTTCACAAGGAGATTTCGGCGGGCACAAAGCTTATATGACTGAAGAAGTCGGCAAGAAAGCTTTGAAATATTTGGTGGACAACAGCGGTTCGAGAAAATTCTTGGAAGTTGATTTCTTCGGTGGAGAGCCTTTAATGGATTTCGAGCTTGTAAAAAAATTAGTAAAATACGGCAACGAAATAGCCGATGAAAAAGGTAAGAAATTCAGATTCACAATCACTACTAACGGCGTTTTGTTGGACGACAAGAAAATTGATTTTATCAACGAAAATATGCACAATGTCGTTCTCAGTCTTGACGGTAGAAAATCTGTCAACGATAATATGAGAAAAACTTTGAACGACAAGGGTTCTTATGATATTATCGTTCCAAAGATGCAAAAACTCATCAAAGGTAGGAAAGGAAAGTACTATTACGTAAGGGGTACTTTCACTAAGAAGAATTTGGATTTTTCAGAAGATGTGAAACACTTCAAGGATTTGGGATTTGAATTGTCGAGTATCGAACCCGTTGTAGACAGTGATTATGATGATTACGCTATTACTAAGGAAGATTTGGACACTGTTTTAAATGAATACGAAAAATTAGCTGTGTGTTATGCAAAAGACCAAGTCAATGGTTCAAACTTCAAATTCTTCCATTTTATGGTCGATTTGACTCAAGGTCCTTGTGTAATTAAAAGAATGCAAGGTTGCGGAGCAGGTTGCGAATACGTTGCGGTGACACCAGAGGGAGATATCTATCCTTGTCACCAATTTGTCGGCAACGAAAAGTTCAAAATGGGCAATATTTTAGATGAAAATTTGACTTTACCAGAAGATATGCGTCAAGAATTTTTGCATTGCCATGTATTTACAAAAGACGATTGCAAAAATTGCTGGTGCAAATTCTACTGTTCAGGTGGTTGCCATGCAAATGCGTACAATTTTAACCACGACATTTACAAACCATACGAGTTGGGATGTGCAATGCAAAAGAAACGTACCGAATGTGCGATTATGGTAGAAGTGGAGAAAATGTTGAATGCGTAGTTTGTATGATAATCTTGTAAATAGAAATGAAAAAGTTAGCTTTCATATGCCTGGTCACAAGGGCAAAAAAATAAATGAAATCAGCGATTTTCTTGAAAATATTTTAAAGATTGATGTGACGGAATTATCCGATACGGATGATTTGTACCATGCAAATAATATTATAGCTGAGGGCAGGGATAATCTTGCCCTTTTTTCGCATGCAAAAAAATCAATGTATCTTGTCAATGGCTCAACGTCTGGAATAATAGCAAGTATAATGAGCGTATTAAATGAAAATGATAAAATTCTGGTTGAGAAAAATTGCCACAAATCTGTCATCAACGGCGTTCGACTCGCTCGTGGAAAGTCCGTGGAGATAGACTGCGATGGTGTATGTGAGCAAGATGTTTTGGTAGGAAATTTAAAAAAAGATTCCTCCATCAAAGCCGTTCTCATCACTCGCCCCAATTATTATGGGATTTATCAGCCAATCGACAAGCTTGTAGCTTATTGTCACGAGAAAAATATCACGATAATCGTCGACGAAGCTCACGGAACGCATTTCGCCTTGGACTTTTTCGACGAAAATGCAATGCAATTGGGTTGTGATATTTCCATCAATTCATATCACAAAACAATGCCTGCATTCACGCAAACTGCTGCGATTAATTTCAACTGCGATGATGAATTGATAGATAAAACTATAAGCAATCTTCAAATGATTATGACATCTTCCCCGTCGTATATTTTTATGAGTTCAATTGAATTTGCGATTGATTACTGCAGTGAGAACGAAAATAAATATTCTGAATTAAAGGAGACAATTAAATGGTTTTACAAAGAGATTGAAGGCTTGGACTATATCAAAAAATCCCCCATTCAGAAAAACTGCAAGAGGGATTTTACAAGGATTGTGCTTGAATGCGACAATCCTAGCGATGTCAATGAACATTTGATAAGAAATGGAATTTATATTGAGATGTTCGACGACAAAAACCTCGTATTGATTTCAACGATTGCCGATGAGAAAAAAGATTTCGAAATCTTGCTGGAAGCCCTTCGTTCATATAAAAAATCAGACTCTACAAAAATATACAAAACGTACGATTATTTGCTAAACAAAAAAATCTACAACGACATCGTGATTTATCCACCAGGAAAGATTTTCGCTAAGAAAAACTCTACGATTAACCAAGAACAAGTCGATGAATTAAATAAATTATCTTCAAAAAAAGTAAATATTTTATTAAAATAACTTGACTTTTAAATTGTAGCGGTGTATTATTTATATAGAACAGACGAGAAAGGAGCAAAAATGCAATTTGATAATAACAAGCCCATTTACATTCAAATTGTAGATTATTTTAAGTACAAAATAATCAGAAAAGAATTGAAAACCTCTGACAAGATTCCTTCTGTAAGAGAGACAGCTAAGGAATTGGATGTCAATCCCAACACTGTTCAGCGCGCTTATCAAGAATTAGAATCATTGGGAGTGACAATGAGCAAAAGAGGCCTAGGTTCATTTGTAGATGTAGATGAGGATAAATTAAAAAAATTGAGGACTGACGTCGCACTAGAATTAGTAGACGATTTCTTGAACGAAATGTATCAAACGAACATTCCAAAAGATAAAATAATAGAACTTATTGATGAAAGGTGGAAAAAATGAGCGTACTTGAAATAAAAAACCTGACGAAAAACTACGGCAGCAAGCAAGCATTAAAAGATGTTTCATTTACAGCTGAAAAGGGAGAGGTTATTGGTTTATTGGGACCAAATGGTTCTGGCAAATCAACTTTAATAAAAATAATTGCGGGGATTATCAAAAAATTTGAAGGCGAAGTTACGATTGACTCGCAAAAAGTTGATTACAAAACAAAAGAATTTGTAAGTTATCTTCCCGACAGATTTTTCCTAGACCCCAATCTGTCCATTTTGCAAACTCAATCCCTATTCGAAGATTTTTACTCGGATTTTGACAGCAAAAAATTTTCCAAATTCATAATGCAAATGCAATTGGAAAAGAAAATGAAGATTGGCGATTTGTCAAAAGGAATGACCGAAAAATTGAATTTGGCACTCGTGTTGTCGCGTCATGCTAAGCTTTTCATCATTGACGAGCCAATCGCAGGAGTTGACCCGGTTGCTCGTGAACAGATTTTGGATGCAATAATTGACAACATTGACCCTGACTCCACTCTTGTAATTACTACTCACTTGGTTAGGGATATCGAGAGAATTTTCGACAGAGTAATTATGCTCAACAGAGGTTCTGTGGAATTAGACGACAGCGTTGAAAATCTGAGAAGACAGTACAATTGCAGCATAGAAGACATATATAAACAAATATTCGGAGGTAAACATGCTTAAATTATTAAAACACGATTTAAAAAACAACATTAAATTATGCTTAATATCTCTATTTGTTGGATTGTTTGGAAATAGCATCTTGTACTTGTTATTCAAAAATTCATTAATCAATAGACCCGACCGACTTGGTTTTGTAGAAATGCTTTTACTTCTTTTGTGTTGCTTGGCAGTATTCGGAAGTTTCTTGGCATTGACTGTACAAATTGTCATGATTTTTAGACGCGATTACTATTCCGACAGGGGATATTTGATGTTCACTCTTCCAGTTAAAAGCAACGACATAATATTGAGCAAGATTTTATTTGCACTTATTTGGACAGTTATATTTGCGATATCATTCACGTTGATAAACTTTTTGGGAATGTATTTTGTCGGTGAATCGAAATTCTTAGAAATTATTAAATTGGCGCTTGACAATGCGTACTTTACTGTTTCTCCATTTACGTTTATAATTTTGACTGTAAGCTTTATTGCAAATTCATTTATTGGATATATTGTAATGTATTTTTCCATAGTTGCCACAAAATCATTGTTCCCATCTAATCGAACTGGTTACTCATGGATTATAATTATGATTGTAATTAATGTGGTTATATCACTAATCGACCAAGAAATATTCACAAGATTCCCTTACCTTATTTCTTATGTAGGTAAAGGAATTGTAAATGCCAGCGAATTAATAACGCTGAAACATTCAGATACAATTACAATGAACACATTCACAAAATTGATGGGAATACCTATTTCAAGCATTATTATTTGGATATTGACAGGACTTGGATTATACCAAGCGTCGATAAAAATGATGGACAATTCAATAGATATTTAAACGACAAAAAGCCTCATATTGAGGCTTTTTTTAAATTACAAATTGATATATAAGTCCAAGCGTTGCACAAACTCCGATTATTTTAATGATAGAAGCTTTTTTATAATACATTACAAATCCAACAACAAATGAAATAACCGCAATAATATTGATATTTGTCGAATTGAATTTGCCATTAAACACTGCCGATTCGAACAAATCTATAAATGCAATGAATATCAATGCTGCAACTGCGGGTTTGATACCTTTTAATATATAATCCAAAAACTTTAATTCTTTTCCGGAGAAAATCAACTTAGACAATGGAAGTAGAATTAATAGCGCTGGAAACACCAAACCTGTTGTAGCAACTACAGCTCCCAACACAGAAGCTATTTTCATTCCAACAAATGTCGCGGAATTTATAGCTATTGGTCCTGGAGTCATTTGAGAAATCGTAAGTACATCTGTCAATTCTCTAAGACTAATCCATTGATTTTCATTTACGACAAAATTTGTGATAAGAGGAAGCGTTGCATATCCCCCACCAAAAGCAAATAATCCAACTTTGAAAAATACCCAAAATAATTTAATCAAAATCATATTTGCCACCTACAATCTTTGAATACATTACTCCTATACAAGCACACGCAAGTAAAATTATCGCAACGTTTATGTTAAATACAAATTCCATTACAAATGCTAAAATCATTATTCCAATTCCAAGTGCTCTGTCTTTTTTCAAGTTTGATTTTGCCAAATCAACAACAGTTAAAAGTAATATCGCACTGATTGCTCCACTCATACTAATAAGCATCATATTGATAAATGGATTATCGTGAATTTTGTTGTAAATCAAACTTACAATCGAAATAATAACCAAACAAGGAATAGTCGCAGCCAATACACTTGCAATTGCTCCTTTTGTTTTGTTTATCCTGTATCCCAATAAAATTGATGTGTTAATTGCCATCGCCCCAGGGCAGCTTTGTGCAAGTGCAATTATTTTCATCATCTCGTCGTCGTCAATTATTTTTTTTCTTTTAACGAACTCATCTCTAATTATAGGTACTATTGTGTATCCACCACCAAATGTTACGGCGTTGATTTTCAGTAAAGTTTTAAATAAGTCAATATTTTTCAAAATTATCACCTATCTAATATTATCCTATACACCATAAATTTTTTCAAACAAAAAGCATAATCCCACAAAAAAGATTATGCTTTTTGAATTTATTATTTTATTGATTTTCTGTTTCTAATTTCAAATCTTTGTTTTTTTCCGATAAAGTTTTAACCAAAACACAACCTACAAACATTGTGAAAAATGCTGGTATAACCCAAACCAATCCTTCTTGGTATAGTGGCAAGCTGTTCAAGAAATTATTCACTGCTCCTGTTCTTACGTTGTTTTGTTCAAGAGTATTTACAACTGTGCTAAATACACTCACAAAAACTGTAACGTAAGCTGTCCATTTGTAAACTGCTGTCGATTTGTTAAACATATTTTCACTTAATGACAATACTATCAACATCAAACTTACAGGATAAACTGCTGACAATACTGGTACAGATAATTTTAATATCGTGTTCAATCCAAAATTGGCTACAACAAGCGCTGTCAAAGTCCACAATGTCACCCATTTTTTGTACGTCATTTTGTTTGTCAATTCGTAGAAATATTGGCTAACTGAAGTTATAAGTCCTATACAAGTTGTCAAACAAGCCAATGTGAATATTGACGCCAATAAAACAGCTCCGAACGAACCAAATGTGTAATTAGTTACTTTTGTCAATATTTCAGCTCCGTTAGTTGTTTTAGGGAATAATCCTGCAGTTGAATATCCAACAAATGATAATATAGCGTAAACAACTAATAAAAATGTTCCTGCAACAAGTCCGCCTTTTATTGTGTAAGATAATACCTCTTTTTCTTCGTTAACATTCATCGCTTTTATCGCCAAGCTTATTACCAATCCAAAGTTAAGCGCTGCGATAGTATCCATTGTGTTGTATCCTTCCAAGAATCCTTTTATATGAGGTGCGTTCATATATGCTTCTGTTGGTTTTAGTGGCATATTAACGCCTTTGAATATAACTCCAACGAATAATAATCCTATTAGTGTCAACAAACAAGGTGTTAAAAATTTTCCTGAACGAGTTACTATTTTTTTAGGACTCAATGACAACCAATATGCAACTGAGAAGAACACAACCGTGTATAAAAATCTTGCCATGTTCACGTTAAATGATTCTGGCAAATATGGCATAAACGCCATTTCAAATGGTAGTGTTGCCGCTCTTGGTATTCCAAGGCCAGGACCTATTGATAAGTATATTAGCATAGGAAATATCAATGCAAAAACAGATGAAACTTTACGCGATAAATTGGTAAGACCTTTTGTTCTCGCAACACTCAATACTCCTAAAATAGGAAATACAACCGCTGTAACACAGAAAAACAATAAACTAACAACAACCTTTCCTCCCGATAATTTGCCCAACATTGGAGGGAATATTAAATTTCCAGCTCCAAAAAACATCCCGAACAGCATCAAACTTACTGTCAACATTTCCGATTTCGTTAAACTTCTTTTCATTTTATCCTCCTAAAATATACAATAAAAAAATCCTCTATCTTCTTAAAAGATAAAGGACGAATCATCGCGGTACCACCTTTGTTCCTATGTATAAACATAGACACTTAGTATATCAATCAATATACGGTTTTTATAACGTTGTACCACAACGTGCACACTTACTAGTTTCAGTATGCCAGTTACAGAAGATGATTTTCATAATGATATTTACGCTGTTTCTCACCACACAACAGCTCTCTGAATTAAATGATTCACTATTACTCTTTCTTCAACTTTTGAATTAATATAATAATATATTAAACTTTATTTTTTCTTTTGTCAAGCGTTTTTTATATTTTTTTATTTTTTTTATTGTTTTACACAAAAAAACCGAATCTACACACTTAGACTCGGTTTTTGTTTTATTATTTTAGTTTGCTTTGTCGATTGAGCCAAAAATTTCCATTTTTTCTTTTACTTTCTTTTTGATTGCTTCGTATCCTGGTTTCAAAACTTTTCTAGGATCGAATCCTTTCTTTTCTTTGTCCTTATTTTCTTCAAAATATTTTCTAGTTTCTTCGGTAAAAACTATTTGGCATTCTGTGTTAACATTTATTTTTGAAACTCCAAGGCTTATCGCTTTTTTTATCATATCAGTTGGAATGCCCGTTCCTCCGTGAAGAACAAGTGGCATTTCTCCGATTTCATTTTTGATTTCTGCAAGGGCGTTGAAGTCTAATCCTTTCCAATTGTCTGGGTAAACTCCGTGAATATTTCCTATTCCCGCTGCCAAGAAATCTATTCCCAATTCGGAAATTCTTCTGCACTCGTTTTTGTCGGCGATTTCTCCTTGGCCAATTACACCATCTTCTTCGCCACCGATAGCTCCGACTTCTGCTTCTACGCTGATTCCTTTCGAGTGAGCGAGTTCAACTATTTCTTTTGTTTTTTCGATGTTTTCATCTATTGGGTATTTTGAACCGTCAAACATTACAGATGTAAATCCAGCTTCGATACATTTTTTCGCACCTTCAAATGAGCCGTGATCTAAGTGAATTGCAACGGGAACAGTTATGTTCAATTCTTCAATCATTCCTTTAACCATTCCTACAACTGTTTTGTATCCGCCCATATATTTTCCTGCACCTTCGCTAACTCCCAAAATGACCGGTGAATTATTTTCTTGTGCCGTTTCTAGTATCGCCTTTGTCCATTCTAAATTGTTGATGTTAAAATGACCTATTGCGTATTTTCCTTTTAAAGCATCTTTTAACATTTTATCCGCTGCTACTAACATGATTTCCTCCTTGAAAATTACTACTTTACATTAATATTATAACATTATTGTGCTTTTTGTTTCCACAAACCGTAAATTACCGCCGAGACAATTGAACCTATCGCAACTGATAGGACAAAAAACATCGCCTTATCTACTGATTCCATTGCCGGAAGAATGAAAACCCCTCCGTGAGGAGCTGGAGATTTTACTTCAAATAGTTGTGTGAGTCCTCCCGCAATTGCGCTTCCTATCACTGATGATACGATTACTCTTAGAGGGTCTTTTGCCGCAAATGGAATCGCACCTTCTGTGATAAACGATGCTCCTAAAATGTAATTTGTTATCGCAGATTTTCTTTCTTTTTCATCAAATTTATTTTTGAAAATACTTGCTGCGATTGCAATTGCAAGTGGTGCGACCATTCCACCTGCCATTGTCGCCGCCATAAACGCTCCGTTGCCTGTGTCAGTAAACACTCCGATTGAGAAAGTATAGCTTGCTTTGTTGACAGGTCCTCCCATATCCACACTCATCATCGCTCCGAGCAACGCGCCAAGTAGTATAGAATTCGTCGTTCCCATATTTGCCAAGAATCCATTGATTGATTTGTTTATCACAGTGAACACAGGTGATATTACAAAAATCATAGCCAACGATGTTATCAGCAATCCAAACACCGGAAAAATCAACATTGGTTTGGTTCCTTCTAGTGATTTTGGAAGATTTTTTGTTATATTTTTCAAGAAAATAATCACATATCCTGCCAAAAATCCTCCTATCAATCCTCCCAAAAATCCTGCGCCTTGACCTGCAATGTATCCTGCAACCATTCCTGGCATCAACGCAGGTCTATCACCTATGCTCATCGCAATGTATCCTGCTAAAATTGGAATCAAAAATCCGAACGCAGCTTTTCCGCCTACTGAGAATAAATTGTAGATTGGAGATGTGTTCGAGAAAAATCTCTCTACTAAGAATGACAACGCCAATAAAATCCCGCCGCCAACAACAAATGGCAACATATGACTAACTCCGTTCATTATGTCTTGGTACAATTTTGATTTCCAATTTGTTATTTCTTTTTCTTCTTGTTTTGTATCTTCTATTTTTTTGCTGTATATGTTTGCTTTTCCATCCACGATTTTTTGAATCAACTCTTGTGGTTTTCTAATCGCATCCGATACAGGACATTCAATGACTTTTTTGCCGTTAAATCTGTCTGTTTCGACTTTTCTATCCGCTGAAATTATAATTCCAGTTGCTTTTTCAATGTCATCATTCGTTATTTTATTTTTAATTCCATCTGAACCATTCGTCTCAACTTTGATTGTTACATTCATTTTCTTGGCTTGTTCTACCAACGCTTCTTCTGCCATATAAGTGTGGGCAATGCCAGTTGGACAAGCTGTAACAGCCAAAATGTAAGGTTTCTCCGTGTAAATTGAGCTCGTTTGAACAGGAGCTGTTTTCTTTTCAAAATCGTCAGAATAATCATCAATCGTCTTGTAAACATCGTCAGGCGATTCGCTATTTTTTAATCTATCTATAAATCCTTCTTTTAACAAAAGTTTCGACAATTTCGCCAACGTTTCGATGTGCATTTGGTTTTGGCCTTCAGTTGCTGCAATCATAAAAAATATATACGTGTCCTCACCATCAAGCGCTTCATAATCCACACCAGTTGTGCTTCTTGCGAACACAATCGCTGGTTTGTTGACGGCGTTTGTCTTCGCGTGAGGCATAGCAACGCCCTCTCCAAGACCTGTCGAGCATTCCAATTCTCTTTTCATTATTTCTTCTCTGAATTTCATAACATCATTTATGATATCTTCCTCGTACAGTTTTTCAACCATTTCGTCGATGACATCTTTTTTTGTAGTAGATTTCAGATTCATAATCATAAGATTTCTCATCAGCAAATCTTTAATTTCCATTATTTTCCCCCATATTTATAACTTTTAATTCATTGAAAATCTCATCTATCAAATTTTTTTCTCCCACATCGTATGAGAAAACCGTCGCAGTCGCACTGGCGACAGCCATTTTAAAACAATCCTCCTCATTCATTTTATTCAAATACGCATAGATAAATCCCGCCACCATACTGTCACCAGCACCTACGCTGTTTATGACGTTTTTCTTTATTGCCGGAATAAAAAAAGAATTGCTATCGCTTACAAATATCGCACCTTCACTTCCCAATGAACAAATGACAAATTCAGCTTTTGGAATCATCGTCGATTTTATATATGAGATTATCTCGTTTTTCGATGAAAATTTATCTCCGTAAATTTCTTCCAACTCGGCTTTGTTTGGCTTTAGCAAAAGCGGATTATATTCCAAACTTTCAAGCAAAACATCGCCCGTAGTATCCAAAGTAAATTTGGTTTTTTCGGAAAGTTTTTTTATCATATCAATGTAAATATATTTGTCCATATTTTTAGCTACAGAGCCCGAAAAAGCTACAATTCCTCCTTCGATTCCGGATAATTTTGTGTAAAAATCATTGAGCTCATCTGTTGAAATCTCAGGTCCCTGTGCATTTATTTCAGTTTCACAACTTGTTTTTAATTTTACGTTTATTCTGTTGTCCGATTTTATTTTCGTAAAATCGTGATGAATTTTTAGTTCATCCAGTAATTTTTCCATGTATTCACCTGTAAATCCTCCCAAAAATCCCAAATTAATAGAATCAACTCCGAGATTTTTTAGAAGTTTACTCACCATAATTCCCTTGCCGCCCACATACATTTCTGTTGCGTTCGCTCTATTCGTTTCGTTTGAATTGAAATCGTCCAATCTCATAATGTAATCGATTGAAGGATTCAATGTCACTGTATATATCATATAATCACCAAATTATATATACCCAATTGACACATTTATAAAAAGATAGGACAATATATTTGGTGATATTATGAAATACGTTAAAAATGTAAATAAGATTGGAAAATTAGAAAGCACAGACAAAGTTGTTTTGGTGAGCAAATCTCCACGAAGACATCAATTGTTGAAAAATATCTGTGAATTTGAGTCAAGAACCTCAGACATCGACGAGCGATTGATTGAACGCCAATCTTATGAAAAATACAAAAGCCTAGAAATTTTCGAGAAGCTCGCACTAACTTGTTGCGAAATCTCAAAAGCAAAAATCTCTGCAATAGATTTGGAAGGCAACACATTGTACATTTCTTCTGATACTATTGTCATAAATGACGGAAAAATTTTGAACAAGCCTAAAGATTACAACGAGGCAGTTCAAATGCTCGAATCCTATCTCGGAAAAGTTCACACAGTTGTGACATCTGTCTGTTTGAAAACAAAAACATACGAGGAGCTTTTCTACACTTTTAGCAATGTAAAATTTGCTTCTAAAACAGAAAAAAATTTAGAACTCATCAAAACTTACATCGATGAAAAAAATGTCTATGACAAAGCTGGTGCATACGGAATACAAGAGATAAACCCTTGTCTAATTGAATACATCGAGGGCGATTTGAACACAATAATAGGTCTTCCAGTTTGCGAAATAAACAAAAGACTCAACCTATGTTAATCTCTTAGATTGAGTCTTTCTTCCCATGTATTTCTCTGTTCAACGATAAAATCTTTTGTCATCTGGTCTAATTTCATTTTATTTATCAATTTGTCAAATCTTTCTCTGTCAATTATCTCGTATTTTCTGTACTCTTGAAAGCGTTCTAATTTAAATACTGCTACCTTTTCTTTTTTTCTATCTTCATAGTAAACGCCGTAACTTTTTTTCGCCCTAGAGAACATATAAATATTCACATAATCCTTGATTTCTTTGTGTACCATAAGTGTTCCGGGAATCAACTTGCAGAACAAATCTTTTTTCTTCTTTTCAATTATAGCTTTTTCTATTTTTTTCTTTTTCTTAAATTCTCCTATGGATTTTATCGAATTACTCGTAGCTTGATTGATAATGTTCTTGAACAAATCTGGATTTAACTTCACGGATGCCGAAATATCAGCATAATAACTTTTGTTGTACGCATTAACTTTTTTCACATTATCATTGCCTTTCAATTTTTCCAAAAAAATCGGATATGCGTAGATGTCATTCTTGAAACTAGAATACACGTAGAACAATTTGTCTCCATCAGAAACAATGTCGCCCTTATCAAGATTGAATTTTCTATTCATCTTTATTGCTCTGCTGTTGTTGTTTTTTCTTATCGTAAGTATTTTTTCCAATCTATCCAAATCAGAATCGTTCGGTCTTTGGAAAAACCATCTCAAATTTCGAATTGGAACGTACTTTGCCTTTGACAAATTATAAAAGGAATTGGTCCAAGCGTCGATTTTTTTTCCATTCACAAAGCAATCTTCATTGATGGATTTGTAAATGCCAAAGTATTTGTAATTTGTCAAACATTTTGGCTTGATATGACTTGACGGATATCCAACCAAAAAGCCGTCTATCTTCTTGACAATGATGTACGGTCTTTGTTCGTGACCAGGCTTGACATCGTACAAGCTCGAATCACTCATCGGCATCTCACAAAAAATCACATCGCCGATTTTTGCATTGTCGAAAATTTCTTTTTGTTGCTCGGTGTATACGTGACCAGTTTTGATTACCTGAACAAATCTTTTAAATTTTCTTTTTATGATAAATTTAATTCTATAAAACATAATTTTCTTCTCCTGCGTCTATTATAACAAAAACAAATGATATAATTAAACAGGAGGTTAATATGGAAAATATTTTAATCAGTGCTTGCCTTTTGGGAATAAATTGCAAGTACAACGCAGAAAATAATAAATTAAATGAAGAAATAATAAATTCGTTAAAAGAAAAATACAATTTAATTCCTTTTTGCCCAGAAATTTTAGGAGGAATGCCGACTCCGAGAAATCCCGTCGAGATAAGAAACGGTTCGGTTGTAGATTACGATGGACAACACTACACAGATAAATTTGTAAAGGGTTCAGAAGAATCTCTCAAACTCGCAGAATTATTCAAAATAAAAACAGCTATTTTGAAGGAAAAATCTCCTTCATGTGGCTCAAACTACATATACGACGGAAATTTCACTGGCAAAAAAATAAAAGGGATGGGAATAACCGCTAAGAAATTTTTTGAAAACGAAATAAAGTTGTTTTCTGAAGAAAATATAAAAATATTACTATAAAATATTAATCTTTTACTATTTGTCGATTTTTTTCTATTTGATAATAATTTTTAGTTGACAAATCATAATAAGGGTGTATAATGATAATAGATATCAATTTATATCAAACAAACCCCTTGTAAGATAAAATTGTACTTAAAATCACGGCTCCCCCTAAAGCCGTGATTTTTTTTTGCGAAATTTTTTTAATTTTTTATAAAAAAATAAAGCTATGTTTTCACATAGCCTTATGAGTTAAATTAATCCCATAGCAAATTGCATCACGATTGATACAATTGTTATTCCAATCCAGCAACAAAATCCCATAAAAATTGGTTTGCCGCCTGTTTTTACAAGTTTTATTATATCCGTTTTGAATCCTATCGCAGCCATAGCCATTACTATGAAAAATTTGGACAATTCTTTAAGTGGATTGAAAACTTTTGAATCAACTCCGAATTTCACGCAAACAGTTGTGATTATGCTCGCCAAAATGAAATACAAAATAAACATAGGAAAAACTTGATTCAAACTAATTTTTTCTGTTTTTTCTTTGTGTTTCGTTCTCAAATAAGATAACACCAATGTTATCGGGATAATCGCCAACGTCCTAGTCAATTTTACTGTAACTGCTTTATCGAGTGTTTGAACTCCCAAGTTATATAGTCCATCCCACGTTGCAGCTGCCGCTGTTACAGAAGATGTATCGTTGACTGCAGTTCCAGCAAAAATTCCAAAAGCCTCTCCTGAATGAGTCGAAAATCCTATCACGCTTCCGAGCAACGGAAAAATCAAAGCTGCCAACACGTTAAAGAAAAATATTACAGAAATTGCCTGAGCAACATCTTCATCGTCGGCTTCAATAACTGGCGCAGTTGCAGCTATTGCCGAGCCACCACAAATAGATGAGCCAACCCCGACCAATATTGAAATATTTTTTGAAATATTCATCTTTTTCGACAAAAAATAAGATATTACCAACGATGTGGATATCGTAAGCAAAATTATCGGCAGTGATTGCTTTCCAGTTTTCATAACAACTGCCAAATTCATTCCAAATCCCAACAAAATAACGGCGTATTGCAAAATTTTCTTAGATGCAAATTTGATTCCATCGTTAAATTGTGTTTTGTCTTTAATTATGTAGCCTACAATTATTCCCGCTACAATTGCCAAAACCGCTCCACCAATTATGGGAAACATCTTTCCAAGAAAATGGCAGGGAATTGCAATCGCAAGAGTTAACAATAGACCCTTATAATTTTTATTTAACCAATTCATAATTCCTCCAAATTTTTTAAAATTACTTATATATTTTAACTCAAATTTAAAATAAGTAAAAGAAAAACACCACGAAAAATTTCCGCGATGTTTTAAAAAATTATTCCTGTACCAATAAATAATCATTGTCGATGCTATCCAAGTGCATCACTTTGTCGAACTTTCCCTTTAATGAATTATCAACTTCTTTTGCACAGTAGATACATCCTTTAAATCTCGTTAGAAAATCTTCGAGGAGAATATTTCCAGTTGATTCGTCCAAATTATCAAACAAATTGAAAACCATATTAAAATCCGAATTTTGGTTTATAATTCTCTTGTATCTTATGAGATTTTTGTCTCTTTCTTGGTAGTCTGAATATCTTTGTTTCGATTCTAATTCTTCATCAAAAATATGAGACAATACAGAGACTTTTTCATCTGCAAATGAATTGAACAGAGTGACGTTGTTTTTGAATGTCGTGTCGAAAATATACGATTCATCGTAAGTCACTAGCAAGTTTTGTGTCAAATCATATCCACCTATCGGCTTTCCATTTACTAGCATTTCCCCGCTCTGTGGAGTCAAACTCTGATTGAATGCTTTTGCCAGCAAATTTATAACTTCATCGTTGTCGCAAATAATCAAGTATTTCTTGTCAGTGTAAAAAGTGTAATTGACTTTTAATTTGATGTTCGATGAATATAATTTTACATCTTGAAACTCTATGTCCTTCAAATTTTCGATAGCTTTATTTGATTTTTCTTGTTTGCCGAGAACTTCTTCCATTTCAAAAATCTTAGGGTCAGCTTGAACAATCATCGATCTTTCTTTTACAAGCTTTTTAATCAAATGATACAAAAGAATTATTGAACTCAAAAGAATTATGACTTCTCCTGTGTTGCTCGTCTTTTCTTCAACTATAAAAATCAAACTGCATATAAAATACACGCTCATAAAAAACAAATTCAAATTGTATTTTATAAGCTCTTCTTTGTCCAATTCGACGACTTTTTCTGAGATATCTTCAATCAATTTGCTGTGAACAACTTCCAACGCACGATTTGCCTTAGAATTTATTACCTTCTTCGAACTCAACATATCTTCAAGAAAATAAACGTATCTTTTTCTCAAGTTCGATGTGTTAACTTTTTTGTCCATTATGGATTTATCGAGTTTTTCATTGATTAAACTAAAAATCAACACGCCAACTGCCAACACGCTGACGCAAATAAAATCAACCGTAAATCCAACTGCAAGTATCACGGAAATCAATGCGATGATATGCGATACTGATTCCAAAGTTGGAATAACATAATATTCCTTCAAATAAATGGATGTCGATGTTATATCATTTGAAAAGACTTTTTCTTTTTCTTCTATCTCCGAAAAATTCTGCGAGATGACATTGTGGAACAAATCTTTTTTCAAATCTTCAACAAAAATCACCCCCATATTGTAAATTATTCTGTCTTTCACATAGTTAAATGCTGTAAACAAAATCAAAAACAATCCAATTAACAAAACCATAGGAATTTTGTTTTCGGATTCAAATAATTTTTTTGTAAAAAATATTGCAGCGGCAAGGCTTGTTGAAAACAAAATTGTCGCTAAGATTTGCAACAACAAATTTAACTTTTCTTTCAATATGTATTTACTCATAACTAACCTTTCAATAATTACAAGAATAGAGCAAATGCTCTATTCTTGTATTACTCGTATTACTCCTCTACTTTTTCTTTCAATGACCTAAATACATTGCCCGCATTGTAAGAGCTTCTTACGAATGGGCCACTCTCAACGTGCTTAATTCCGATTGACTCTCCGTACGCCTTGAACTCGTCAAATTCATCTGGGCTGACGTAGCGATCGAGTTTTGCGTGATTTAATGTCGGCATTAAATACTGACCAATCGTAACTATATCAACTTGCAATTCGTTCAACTTGTCTAGCATTTGATGAACTTCTTCGTTTGTCTCGCCAAGTCCAACCATAAATCCAGATTTTGTAATAAGTCCTCTTTCTTTTGCATATCTCAAAACCTCGAACGAGTTATCAAGATTTCCCTGTGGTCTCATCGCCTTGAAAATGGAACGGACAGTTTCTACGTTATGATTCAAAACATCCGGTCTCTCATCGAATACAATATCTAACAATTCATGCTTTGCATGCATATCCGGAATCAAAACTTCAACCAATGTATTCTCGTTGTACTTTCTAATTTCTTTGATGACATTTTTAAATTGAGTTGCGCCTTCATCTTTCAAATCGTCTCTGTCGACCGAAGTAATAACTGCGTATTTCAAACCCAATTTTTGAACAACTTTTGCAACATTTTCAGGCTCTTTTTCGTCAACTTTTCTTCCACAACCAGTTTGAACGTTGCAATATCTGCAGTTTCTTGTGCAAATATCTCCCAAAATCATAAATGTCGCCGTACGTGATTCGTAACATTTCATTCTGTTAGGGCAATTTGCTTCCTTGCAGACAGTGTTCAATTCAAATCCATCGACTAAACTTTCAACCTCGTGAAGGTTTTGGCTACCTTCAATTTTTATTCTCATCCATTTTGGTTTTCTAATCAAATATATCACCTAAAAATACTTTCTCATCCATTCCCACAATATAGTGTGAAATATCCACATCTTTTAGTACATCGTGGAATCCATCGATAGTCATACTTTTTCCAACAAATAATTTACAAAATTCCGATACATCCTTGTTGGAGAAAAAATCACCTTCGATTTTAAAACTTTCAATCACGTTATCTTTGATGTTGTAACTGTACTCCACAACTCCAAATTTGTGTTTCCTCTCGTAGTTTGCAGTAGCTTCTCCTTTTGAATAGATGAAATCTTCGTTTTTAAACAAATCAATATATCCATCAACTTCTTTTTTTTCTTCATCATTCAAAACATATTCTTCAAGATTGTTGTCCTCAATAATTCCATTTTTGATTGTGTTGAAAAACTCATCATAATCCATATCAATCATATCGCTAATCGTCGTTATTCTAGATTCGACAGATTTTATGGCTTTTCCTTCGAATTTAACTTTGGAAGGAGTCAAAGAGTTCATCATTTTTTCAACTCCAATGTCAAAAAGAATTGTACCGTGATGAACAACCATACTGTTTTTCATATACTGTGCATTACCGCTTATTTTTTTGCCATTTATCAAAATATCATTTCTTCCACTAAATTCAGGGTGCAAATTCATCTTTTTCATCTGATTGATAATCATATTGGCAAAATGTTTGAAGTCGTTTGCGTAGTTTTGACTTTCAATAAAAGTGTACTGCATATTTTTCTCGTCAGTGTAAATACATCCTCCGCCGGATAATCTTCTGACAAGTTTGATTCCATTTTCTTCTGCGTATTTTAAATTGACTTCCCTGTAAATATTTTGGTTTTTGCCAACTAAAATCGCATCTCTATTTCTCCACAAAATAAACACCGGAATATTGTGTTTTGCAAAGAAATACTCTACAGCAAAATTATAATATGGGTCAACTGCATCGTTGTTAAAATAATATTTCATAATACTCCTTTAGATATCGTACAAATTCAAACCAGTAATCGAATCTTTGAATCTGTCGACTTTTTCGTCAATTTTATTTATTATGATTTCACACGTCGCAGAGATTATCGCCTCGTTCAAATGTCCTCCATAAACATTCAAGTTTTCATCTGCAAATGTGATGTGCATATGCAAATAAGGTTGGTCATTCATTGTTGAAATATTTCCCAAAATGCTCGTGATTTCCATTTCACCTGTGAATGTTTTCTTGGTGTATTCTTGTTTTTTGACGCTGTACAATCCCACAGTTATATTATCACTGGCACCGATTCCAGAAATAGAACCATTTTTTAGTTGCAATTTTTCAACTAATTCGAATAGTTTTTCGACAACATCTTCGCCCTTTTCAATTCTGACTAAAACATTATCATAATATTCTCTGTATTTCAATTTAAACCCCCCTTAAACTCTATACAATTTAATTATACATTTAAATTGTGTTTGTTTCAATTTGAAAAAATTTTTCTGTGCTTTCGTTTTCATTTTTTGCAAAACAAAAATTTATATTATAATAGAATTACAAAAATAAAGGTGGAAAAAATGAAAACAAAACAAGAAACAAAAACTGTAATTAAATTTAGAGCCAATGGAGATATGGGAAATTTTTACGGCCTTCTTCACGGAGGAGAATTGTTCAAAATGATGGATACCGTTGCGGGTTTGTGTTCTAAGAGATTTTGTTCAAACAAAACTCTGACAAAAGCTGTGAACAATTTGACCTTCAATTCTCCTACCAACTTGGGAGAAATTGTAAAGATTACCGCGATAATCGATTACGTCGGCAAAACAAGTATGGAGTGTTTTGTTCGCGCAAAAGTTGAGGGGACGGATGTCATTAAAGCTTCTGGTTTTTTCACGATGGTGAGTGTAAACGAGGATGGAAATTCACAACCTGTCACAGAAAAAATGGAGTATGTCACTAAAGAGGATGAAATGTATCGTGACTTGGCAATTGAACGCAGGAAAATTTACAAAGAAGTAAATCTTCTTCAACAAAATTACAAGCTATGAAAAAAGAAATCAAACTTTCTGTCCACGATTTGGTTGAGTATTCGGAAAGAAGCGGAGATATCGACGATAGATTTACCGATACATTTGACAGAGCAAAAGAGGGACAGAAAATCCACAAGATGATTCAAAAAGAATACGATGTTGGTTTTCTCCCTGAGATAACTTTGAAAAACAAGACGCTGTACAAATCCGTAAATTACATTGTTGAAGGGAGGGCTGATGGAATCGGAATCAAAAATGGCAAGACTTTGATCGATGAAATCAAATCCACGACTCGTGAGCTGGAAGAATTGGAATACAATTCCAACAGATACCACTGGGCGCAGGTCAAATGCTACGGATATTTTTATGCCTTGGACAATGACTTGGAAGATATTGATTTGCAACTGACTTATTATCAAACTGACACCAAGCAAATAAAATTTATCAAGAAAAATTTCAGCTTTGAAGAATTGAAGGAGTTTTACTTTTCCTTACTGGAAAAATACTCTATGTTCACTGAAATCATAACAAAACATATGCTAAGTCGTGACGAATCGATTCAAAATTTGGCATTTCCATACCCCGCTTTCAGAGAAGGTCAACGATACCTCAGCCAAAATGTTTACTTTGCTATAAAGAAAAACGTGAATTTAATTGCAGAAGCCGCAACTGGAATTGGCAAAACCATTTCGACGATTTTCCCGTCCATCAAGGCTATGGGCGAAGATTTGACGGACAAGATTTTTTATTTGACGGCAAAATCAACTCTGAAAAAATCTTGTAACGACCAATTGTATTTGATGAAGCAAAAAGGTCTTGTCGTTAAATCCGTGGAAATAATAGCAAAAAACAAAGTTTGCATAAACAAAGAGGTGAAATGCAACCCTGATGATTGTGAGTTCGCAAAAGGTCACTACGACAGAGTGAACAATTGCATTATTGATATGCTAAAAAATGAGGATATAATCGTCGAGGAAATCATCAAGAAATACGCATTCAAATACAAAGTTTGCCCGTTGGAGTTGGAACTTGACTTATCGAACTTTTCGGATATTATTATTTGCGATTACAATTATGTTTTTGACCCTATTGTCGTGTTAAAAAGATTTTTCGAAATCCCCTATCTCAGAATGACTCTCTTAGTCGATGAGGCTCACAATTTGGTCAGCCGTGGACGTGATATGTACTCTTACGCTTTGAGTTTCAACCAAATTATGGATGCTTCGGACAGTTTGTCTCTTGAAAAAAACGAAAAAAACATCAAAAAAAATCTCAAAAAAATTGCCCAACAAATTTTTGATGAATCGATGAATGAAGATGTCACGACAGCTAGTTCTTTATCTATTGAATTGTTGGATTTATGCCTAAAAGCAAAGGAATCTATGCGCAAATTCTTGGTGGAAGATAAAGGCAAAAAATACTACGATAAAATCCTTGAAACTTATTTCGAATTGAATAAATTTTTGAAAATTTCAGATTACTACGATGATTCATTTGTCACTTTGATTAAAAAAGAAAACGACGACACAATTTACAACATTATGTGCTTAAACACTCACAATATTTTCAAACGCATTTTGAAAAAATGCAATTGCACCGTTTTTTTCTCTGCAACACTGTCTCCGATAAATTACTTCGCAGATGTTTTGGGAATGGATGAGTTCTACAATATCAGATTGGAGTCGCCATTTCCCAAGGAAAATTTGAAAGTTCACATTGTGAACATCTCCACCAGATTCAAAGACCGCAACGACACCAAATACAACATTGCAAGTGTTTTATCTACAATCAATAAAAAAAAGGGGAACAAATTGATTTTCTTTCCGTCTTACTCTTATTTGCAGACAATTTTTGACATTTGTGATTTCGATGTTTTGATTCAAGAAAAGACGCTAACCGAGATGGAAAGATTGGAATTTCTGTCGAGGTTTACTACAAATTCAAATATAATGGCTTTTTGCGTACTCGGTGGAGTGTTCAGCGAGGGCGTCGATTTGAGCGGCGACAGATTAAATACAGTTGCCGTGATTTCTGTCGGGCTACCTGGAATCAGCGTAGAAAATGATTTGATTAAAAAATATTTTGACGATAACGATAAAAACGGATTCGATTACGCTTACGTCTATCCCGGAATGAACAAAGTGCACCAAGCCGGAGGAAGACTTATCAGAACGGACACCGACACTGGTGAGTTGTTTTTGATTGACGATAGGTTTAACACGTATCCCTATCTTTCGCTTCTACCACGAAATTGGAAAAACGAGTAAAATTTTTGATAGATAATTTACAAATATGGTAAAATTAATTTAATCCCAATGGGAAATAAAAACGAAGGTGAAAATTATGTCAGAACAAATAGAATTTAAATTTGATACTCAATTATTAATAGCAGGAGAAAACTTATCTAGCGATACAATCAGCCAATACATTACTGAACATTTCAAAGGCGATTGTCTTTTGGTTGTCGGCGGAGATGATTTAATAAAAATCCACTTCCACACAAATGAACCTTGGCAAGTATTGGAATATGGTCAATCAATCGGAGATATTCACGATGTAATCGTAGAAAATATGCAAAGACAAGCTGATGGTCTGCAAGGATAATGAAAAGCACATTGACCTCAAAAATAGAATACAACATTTTTCCCAACAAAGGAATTTGCAACGTTGATGGAAAATTGTATTCTATAAAAAACACAATTGAAGGACAGACAATCTCTTTTTCAAAAAAAAGAAAAAAAAATGGATTTATCGAGGGGAAATTAGTAGAAAAAATCGACAACTCCCCTCTTGAAACCATCGAAGGTTGTCCTCCAAACGAAAAGTGCGGCGGATGTATCTATCAAAAACTAGAGTACGATGTGGAGTGCGATTTGAAGAAAAAAACACTCACAGAATTATACAAAGATATTTACGATGAGGATATTACTTTTCATCCATCCCCTATTTTACAAGGCTACAGAAACAAAATGGAATACACTTTTGGAGACCAATTCAAAGGCGGTCCACTTGTTTTGGGACTTCACACGAAAAACAGATTCTACGAAATAACAGACACCGTAGAATGCAATATAATTGATGATGGATTCAACAAGATAAGACAAGCTGTCCAACAATATTTTCGTGATAAAAATTACGAATTTTACAAAAAAATCAAACACACCGGACTCTTGCGTCATTTTATAATCAGAAAAAGTTTTTACAACGATGAATATATGATTAACTTGGTCACGACAAGTTCGAAATTTGACGTTGATGATTTTGTAGAATTTGCAAAGAAAATCGACGATAAAATCGTGTCTATTTATCACACAATCAACGACAACTGCTCTGACGCAGTAATTGTCGACAAATTAGAATTATTGTATGGCAAAGAATATCTTACAGAAAAAATAAATGGATTGGAATTTAGGATTTCTCCATTCTCATTCTTCCAACCAAATCCGGCACAAGCAGAGCAAATTTACAACAGAGCATTGGAATTGGCTGGCGATTTGTCGGGCAAAAACGTCTACGATTTGTATTGCGGAACTGGAACCATCGCACAAATATTTGCAAAAAAAGCTGAAAGCGTAATCGGAGTCGAAATAGTAGAAGAAGCAGTCGAAAAAGCACAAGAAAACGCAAAACTAAACGGATTGACTAACACAGAGTTCATCTGCGACGATTGCTTGAATTTTATGGAAAAAGTTGAAAAAAAAGACGTAGTAGTCCTCGACCCACCACGAGATGGCATTCACCCAAAAGCAATCGACAGATTAATCGACATCAATCCCGATAAATTCATCTACATCTCATGCAATCCGATAACGCAAAGAATGGATTTGGACAAATTTATCGAAAAAGGATATAAAATCAAGTCGTTGGAGTTCTTCGATCAATTTCCAAGAACTTACCACTGCGAAGCTGTTGTGTTGTTGGTGAAGAATAAAAAAAACTGAATGCGTGAAATCAATACATCCTTGATTTGATTAATCACATAAATAAGACATAAATTAAAGGATAGATAACATGAACACAATTACCGTAAATGAGAACATCAAACTTGTTCCCTATTTCGAAAATTACGATACTACTTTGAAATGGTACGAAGATAAGGATGTGTGCAAACAAGTCGACAACATTGATTTCGTATACGATATTGAAAGGCTTCAAAAAATGTACAATTATTTGAATACTCACGGAAAGTTGTACTACATTGAATATAAAAATGAATTAGTTGGAGATATTTCCTTGACAGATGACAATGAAATAACGATAGTTGTGTGCAAAGAATTTCAAAACAAACACATCGGTAGAAATTGTGTCACAAAAATTTTGGAATTAGCAAAAGAAAAGGGATTAAAATCTGTTACGGCAAATATCTATGCTTTTAACCATCAAAGCAGAAAAATGTTTGAAGCTGTAGGTTTTAAGCAAATCGATGAAGAAATATTTGAATACAAATTTTAAGCGGCGAACTTGTCGCTTTTTTTTGTTTCAAAAAGTTACTAAACTATTGCAAAACTTTTCAACTCATTATTATTTTGATTTTTTTAATGCAATATCATAATATTGTATTGTGTGATAAGCTTTCAAATTTTTAAACGAACTGAACCTGCCGTAAACATAAAAATAGATAATTGAAATTATTTAGAAAAAATAGATGGCGTTATAGATACAATCATGTTTCTTGAAATGGCAATGAGATGAGATAATGACATGATTAAGTTCGTATATGATGATATAGGTCTTTTGTAATTTTTTTATTAAAGCTATTAATCTGTATAAAATGTTTATTGAATCGGAATTTAAATAATGCTAAAATCAAAATTAAGAAGTACATAACAATAGTTGGTGTTGCTTTCTTTGCTCCAGAAGCTTTACCAGCAGTAATACCTGCTATATAAGGGGTGCTTTATTATAATGGATTATTTCTTAAAATTAGAATATAATGCTCAAAACATTATAGTATTAACATTAGAAAAAGACTCTCAAGATCTTGCAATAATAGTTTATGAAGATTTAAATAGAGCAGAAAATATAGATATTGATTTTCCGTATTATAAAGAACAATTTGAAAGTGTTCCTGAATACATTGATAAAAGAAATCTTGTTTCTATAATGATATTTCCAATTTTTAATTTAGCTAAGGCTAAAAGCCTAGAAGAAGAAATAGAATCTGTAGCTGATTATTATATCGAACATAGAGGGAAAATTAATACAAAGATAAATTGGATTAACGAAAGAAAAGTTACAGATTTATACAAGAATATAGATACTAACAAAATAGGTTTATTAAAATATTTATTTGAATTTTGTGAAAATAAAACCTTAAAGGATGATATAAAAAGTTGTGATTTTTCTCATATAAATCAATGATACGGCATCTACAAAAGTAGGTGCTATTTTTATATCCAATTTTAGAATATGGTGATTTAAACATTTTTAATTTAATACTTAAGTAGGGGTGTAAACCTAAAATCTAGGGTGTATACATCAATCGTGTTTTTATTTTTAAGTACAACAGTGAAAAATGTCAATAAATTTACTGCACTGCAGATGCCATAAGTTATTCATTTGTGATAGCTTTTGATTGAATCTTAAAAAACTAATTATCCACTTAAATAAAAATAAAATTGTAATTAATACAATAATATATGAGAATAACCAAATGCTCGAATTAAAAAAGAAATTATGGTGTTTTTCATATTACCTATTATTGCTTTAAGACCATATTCTAAAATTTATAGATATATTTCTACACACATAGCTTCAAGCCACTGCGAAGCTGTTGTGTTGTTAACACGATGAAAAATATTTGTAGGTATTTCGAAGAAAACTTTTGTCAGAAGCTGTTGCAAAATCAAATCATTTATTAGAAAAGTAAAGCAAGATTACTTTATCTGGTGCTCTTGATTTTTTATTTGTAAATGAGATTTTATTATTTTAAACTCCAGTATACCCTGTTGAATTTTTTTTGGAATAAAATGTAATATGCAATTTATATTTTAAATTTTATGTTTTTGTGCAAATATTTTGTGGTAAAATTAAATTGAAATTGTTTATCAATTTGTGAGGAGGTTATTTTCTAATGAAATCCAGAGACAAGTTTTTGGATTCTTCTATTGTAGATGAGCTCAATAGAATTGAGAATTTGCCAGAAACTAAAAATAAGCTAAAAAGTATTTTAAATAAAAACAGCAATAAAAATATGGAGAATTTTTCCGTTGGCTTTTTGGGATTTGTTGCAAGCACTATAGCTGCAAGATTTTTTAGCGGATATTTTTTGTATATTATTTTGATTTTGATTTGGCTTCCTTTTTTTAATTTTTTCAGCAGAAACAAATACAATTCAGAAGATACTTACATAAAAAATTTCTTGGAACCCGTTCTAAAAAAGGTTTTGCCCGATACAGAAGTTGATTATGACGAAGAAATGGATTTGGATATTTTGGGAAACCTCGTTTACAATTCAAAAATATATGAATCTAAGTGTCACATAACTTTTGGCGATGAATATAAAACGCAGTTTTGTAACTTGTACGCATATCATGAAAAGTTCAATGACAAGGGAAAAGAAGTTAGATACACAGATTTCCAGGGTCAAGTGTTAGCTTCTTGTTTTAATACCGGTATCAATGGACACATCAGAGTTGTGCCGGTTTGCAATAAATCTATGGGCTCTGTAAGTTACGGTCCTTATGGAAATAAAAGAAAAGATGAAAAGGAAATTTTGACAGAATCAATAGAGTTTAACAATTCATATTCTATTTTTTCGACGGATGATTATTATGCGAGGTTGATTATAGATGCGAAGGTAATAGATTTTTTGAATGAAATCAAAAATAAGATGAGGGTTTCTATTTATATGAGTGAAAAATTTGTTGCTATGGCTTTTGAAACGAACAACACCCTCTTTAAGCCACCATTGTTTTTTATTTCTGTCGATAAGCTCGCCCTTGCCGGAAATTATGAAAAAATACGTACAAATCTTTCGCAATTTTATACCATAATGGATAATTTTGTAGATAATTTTTAATTAAGGAGGTTTTATGGATAATTTACTTATTTTACCAGCAATCATTGCTGTTGTGGTTATAGTTGTTTTGTTTAAATTTATTTCTATTTCGAACAAGCTCAGAAGATATCAAGTTATTATCAATGAATCAAAGAGAAATGTCGATATTGCACTTGCAAAAAGATACGATACGATTTCTGAGATGATTAAAGTCGCTAAGTCTTTTGCAACGCACGAAAAAAACACGCTGTCAGATATTGTCAGACTTAGACAGGAAGGAAGCATTACTGATTCCAATGATGCGATAAAAAATCAAAACGACGCCATCAGGCAAATTTATGCGTTGGCTGAATCATATCCAGAGCTCAAATCTTCTGATGAATTTTTGAATTTACAAGAAGAAATTGATGATGAAAACGAAAAACTCGCTGCGTGTAAGAGAATTGTCAACAACAATATAAGTATTTTCAATCAAGAAGTCGTATCTTTCCCATCGTCTGTTGTCGCTTCTGTGATTAATATTAAACAGTTAGATTTTCTCGTTGAAGAAGATTTGTCCAATAAAAAATCTATTAATAATTTTGATTACAATGTTTAACTCATTTTTAATTTACAAGCTAACCACAAGACTATTAAAATAGCTTTTGTGGTTAGTTTTTTTGTCTATTAAGATTTTTAGAATTATTTTCTTGTGTTTTTTATTAAAACGCTATAATTCATTTGGTTTGTGATATCACCAAATTTCTATAGAAATTATTTTACGGAATAGTAATATTTGTATTTTAATGCAACATCATAGTATACGGTCGTGAAAATGAACTGTTCGCTTAATTTCAACTAAAAAATCACCCCAAAGTCTACAAAAACTTTGGGGTCTTGTTTATCCATTTATGGTTTTCAATTCTTTTACCATATCGAGTTTTGATATTTTTATTTTTTGAAGCAATTGAATAACCGCAAAAATTATTATGCTGTACAAAATCGCGAGCAAGTACATATACACAGGAATTTCCGCTATGATGTACGCATCGAACTTCGACATCACTACTAATATGATAAGTTTAAATAATTTATCTATTAAAGGTATCATAATTAGCTGGAAGACAACCAGCATTACAAATACAATATTAACGTAAATACTCATTATCTCACCGTCATTGTATCCAAAGATTTTGAGATACGATATGTTGAGCTTGGACTTGTCGAGTATGATGTTGGAAATTATAAATGTGATTATCAGATAAAATCCAATTCCAATATACAACAACATTTTAAAAACAACTCCGAAACTATCCAAAAAGTGAATCATAAATTTATCCATCTCGTCTCTGTTGATTTTTGTGATTAAATTAGAGTTGGAAATGTGGAGTTTGCTGTTCGATTGATAAGCATTAAAATATCCACTATCTTTTTCGATAATTTTATTCAGCAATTCTCTCTTGGTGAATATCTGATACAAATTATTATCTTCGTCAACACCTTTTATCTTTAATTCTAGCGTTTTGCTGTTATAAGGCTCTGTGATTTTGATTTTGTCGTTTATTTTATGTTCAAATCTCTGCAAAAATCCCTTCGACACAACTACTTCATCTTTGTTTAATTGCGATAAGTTTTTGATTTTATAATTGGAATTGTCATCTACTCCATAAAACTGAACTTTTTTATTGTCGTTGTCCGTCAATTCAACGTCTAAAATTGTCGACTTGTCAGCTTTTACGTTTTTTTCTTCAGTTCGCACAAAATAAGTGTAGTTGTATTTCATCGTGTTTTTCATATTTTCAGAGTACGACTCGAAAATAGGCTTGACTGACAAACCATATAACAGTATCATATTTGCTAGGAAAATTCCAAAAACAAGTGCGATAAGGTTGAATTTGTTGTCCAAGAACATTCTGAGTTTGAATTTGGTCATGATATTAAATTTTGTGAGTTTCACCTTGGATTTTCTTTTTTCTCTTTTGAAGGTTCCCCTTAAAAATTCCAATGGCGTAGCTTTCAATTTCATCGAAATAACCAATAAATTAATTACCATATAAATTGTAAGAGGAATTATGCAAGTTATCAAAAACGACCTCAAACTTATAATCGGTTTGAATTTTGGCAAATCAAAACTTTGGTAGTACAAAAATACGTATTTTTTGTAAGCATAGGAATATGAAATTACATTCCCCACAACAGCCGAAAACAACGTCATAATTACAGGTGTTATCATATAATTTTTCAGTAATTCAGCCTTCGTGTATCCAGATGCTAACAGTGTTCCTATTACGGATGATTCCTTCTCCATCATACTTTTAATTTGAACGGCGCTGACAAAAGCAAGCGCTATGAACAAAATAACCATAAAAGTTGTCATTGTCGGAACGTCTCCGTCCATATCGTCAATTAAGTAAGTTATGCAGTGATTGTCGTATCTCGTAACTGCATCTATCACGACGTTTTTCTTCATAATAATCTTAATCAAATCTTTTAGCTTATCGTTGGCAGATTTTTTTGTTAAGTTGTTTTTTGTGTGATAAGAATAAGTGTATTTGATGGGGACATCTTTGAATAACTCAAATCCATCTTTATCTAACAGACAAGTGCCATAATATCCGGTGTCCATTACGAGGTCATCTCTATTTCTCAGAATTGATGAGTAATCCGGCAATGAAACAATGCCCACGACTTTGAAATTTTTGTCGTTTAATTTTATCGAATCTTCAAGTTTTATTTTGTTGGCTCTTGCGTAATTTCCGGAAATAGCCACTTCATCTTTTCTTTCAGCAAGCCTTCCTTCTAAAATTTGAGCTATATTAATGTTTTTTCTGTTGATGAAAGCTTTGAGTTTTCTTTCATTTGTATGAGAAATCTCAACATTGAAATTTTCGTACAAATCTATATTTTCGTCTTCGAGTTTTTCTTTTGTAACATCATCAAGCGGATAAATCGTCGTAAATTGTCCATCTTCGACTTTCCCCTTGTTTATTTGCTCGTAATAAAGAGCCTTTGCTGAATCTTGTGAAGTGAAAAAAGATGACGAAAAAACAACAACAAAAATCATAGCTAAAATAATCGGCAAATATTTTGCAGGATTTTTCACAAGTTGCCTTGCTATCCTTTTGTTAATTGGATTTTTCATTACCAAGTCACCTCATTCGCAGAGATTTTTTCTTTATTTTCTTCGATTGATTTTATCGAGCCATTGTGAATAGACAATATCACATCGCACATTTTCGAAATTTGCGTGTTGTGCGTTGCGATTATTATAGTTGAGCCATAAAGTTTGTTGAGTTTTTCAATCAAAACCAAAACATCCTTTGCGCTCTCGTAATCCAATGCCCCTGTCGGCTCATCACAAATCAATAATTTTGGCCTTTTGATGATAGCCCTTCCTATTGATGTTCTTTGAGCTTGTCCTCCAGATATTTCGTTGGGGAATTTGTAAATATGCTCCTTTAATCCCAAATCGTCAATCAAACCATCTATATCTATCGGATTATTTGATAAATATTTTCCAACTTCAATATTTTCCAACACATTTAGATTGCTGACTAAGTTGTAGAATTGGAAAACGAATCCAACATAATTTCGCCTGTACTTTTCAAGTTCTTTTTTGCTGATGGATTCGAGTTTATTGTCGAAAACATCTACCCCACCTTCATCTATCGTTTCAATTCCGCCGAGTATGTTCAATAAAGTGGATTTGCCCGAGCCAGATGGCCCCAAAACGCAAATTATTTGACCATCTTTTATTTCCAAATCAATTCCTTTAAGTACCTCAATAGATTCTTGACCAGAGCTGTAGCTCTTGTGTAAATTATTTACTTTTATCATTTTTTCCTCCTTTCAATATTGATTATCCTTATTGATATTATATCACTTTTTCACTTTAGAATATTCAAATTTTCGAATTTTTTGTTCATTCGTATAAATTGAATTATCAGATATTTTTGTATTTTGTTTTAAATTTTGTAATAATTATTTTCAGTTGATTGAGTATTATATTTCTGATTTGTGATATTATAAGTATGATAGCAAAAATTAAAAAATAAATTTTTGAATTAAAGGAGGTTATTATGCTTGAGTTTTTGAAAAAAGGAGTTTTTAAGGGAACTGATGAGTTTTTGGAGCAACAAAGTAACAAATTGATTTTGAAAACTTCAGAAAAAACATTCGACAGTCCCTCTTTTGATGTTGTTATAGATGAGATTGACAAGATTTCAGAAAATGCCACTAGAAATTATGAACAAGTAAAAGCCGGTAAGAAGACGTATTTTGTGTCGTTGGAATATGTCGGCAAGAGTTTCATTCAAGCGACTTTTATTAGAAACTTTGATGAGTGTTTGTATCATATTGAGTATATGAAAGATATCTCCGATTGTTTGGTAAAAAGTGTCGACGATGTCGATGTCAGCGAGGTCAAAAATCTGTTCAAATCTTTTTATGAAAACAAACCGCTAAATGAAAAACTAGAATGGGAAGATTTGAATATTTAAGGAGGAGTTATGGCGAGATCAATTTTAATTTACAATATGCCCGAAGATATTAAAGAATTTTTGAAGACAGAATCCGAAAAACACGATTTTGAAATAATAGAGTGCGATGATAATGATTTGTCAACAAAAATTTCTGTATTGTTGAAGGAGGAAGACGGCGAGCAAATTCAAAGCGATGAAGAAGGCGTCGATATTAATTTTTTGATGATTAATAAATTCAACAATCAAATTTTGCACCGATTTATAAAAGATATGCAGCGTGAGGACATCTACATTCCAAACAAATGTGTGACAACTCAGCACAATATCAATTGGTCACTCAAACAGCTTATGCTGGAAAACAAAGAAGAACACGAAGTGATGACAATTTACAAGCAATTAGCTGTGCTTCGAACACAAGCTATTCAGTTGTACAAAAAAATCAACGATGATGAATTGTACGAAACAATCAACGAAGTAACAGAATATATGCAGCCAAAAGATTTTGACAAGGACGAACTCATCAGAAGATTCAATCACTTGCAATCTGTGATGGAAAGGATTAGCCAATAGGCTGGTTCTTTTTTATTTGACAATAAATTCCTTGTGTGTTATATTTATAATACAGTATGATACACGAGGAGGTAATTATGATTACTTTTGAAAATGTGACAAAAAAATACGACAAGAAGATTGCTCTGGACAATTTGAATCTTACGATAAACAGCGGCGAAATTTTCGGACTTATCGGACACAACGGAGCCGGTAAATCTACTACGATAAAATCTTTGGTTGGTGTTATAAAACCTGAAGAAGGAACCATCAAAATCGATGGCGTCGATGTAAGAGATAATCCAATGGAAGCTAAGAAAAAAATCGGATATGTTTCTGACAGTCCAGATATGTTTTTGAAGATGACTCCCTACGAGTTCTGGAGATTTGTAGGAACGATTTATGATATTGAAGAAAACAAATTCAACGCTACTTGCAAGATGCTTTCTGAAAAATTTGATTTGACAGAATTCTTCCAACCAATTGAATCTTTTTCACATGGTATGAGACAAAAAGTTTTCGTAATAGCTGCTCTGTTATCTGATCCAGATGTGTGGGTATTGGACGAACCGTTGACAGGACTTGACCCACAAAGCTCTTACAATTTGAAGGAAATGATGAGAGAACACGCCAACAAAGGAAATACTGTTTTGTTCTCAACTCATATTTTGGAAATCGCAGAAAAACTTTGCGACAGAATTGGAATTTTACAAAAAGGAAAACTCATATTCTTGGGTACTGTTCAAGAATTAAAAGACTTGCATCCAAATCAAACCTTGGAAGAAATTTATCTCGAAATGATAAAATCACACGATGAGGTTCCAAATGAACAAAACTAAATTAAAAGAATTGATGAAAATCGACTTACTGAATATCAATCCTATGCTCACAGGGCAAATCAGAAAAAAGACCAAGCCTGCGGATAATAACAGTATTTACAAGAAAATTATCAGACAATATATAATATCCGCTGTGATGATGATTATAATTTACGGAATAATGTTCGGATTTGTGTTTGATTATAGTAAGGCTCCTAAGGCGTATGATTTGTTCGTGTTTTACTTGGTGATTTTGGGAACTTTACAAAATTTCATCAGCGTATTCAATCTGTTCTATGAAAACAAAGATTCGTTGAAGATGTCGTACTTTCCAATCAGCCAAAAAGAAATGTTCATATCCAAGACTTTCTTGACAATGTTGAGTTCGTTGACAATTCTAAGTCCGATTTTGTTGTTGTCGATAAAATTTTTCTTCGATTTTAAATTCAATATATTCTTGACAATTTTGTTCGGAATTTTAAATTTCGCAGTTTTATTCGTTTTTACAATAATTTTGAATATTATCGTTGCAGAGCTTTTGGTGAGAACATCTGCATTGTACAAATTCAACACGCAAATAATGGTTGGACTCAATATTTTTATTCAAGTCGTTGCCATCGTGTTTGTGATTTTTATTCAAAATTCGAAAATTATGAAGAATGCAACAGGACTTGGCCCTATTTCGGGATTACTTCACAATCCAGTATCGGCGATTATTTTCATAGCTGTATTGGCAGTTGTTGAGGTGATTTTGGGAAAGGCAATCCTAGAGTTTGCATCGAAGAACCTGTACGAACACATGAGCGACATTCAAAACAGGAAAAATTCTATTAGACGAACAAAAGTCGACAAAGAGCCAAGCAACATTGGCAAAGAAATGTTCAAATACAACAAAATGCTTTTGAGTGACGCCACAACTATCACATCTTGCATTTTATTCCCAGTGATGTTTCCGATAATAATGACATTTGCGAACTTGACTAATACGCGAAGTAACCTCGGTACAAATATTTCCGATTTGCAATCACTAGCGATTGCACTTAGCGTTTCATTTATGTACAGCGTGTTCATCGGACTGTTCCCTATGAACTTACAATCTATAATAGTTTCATTGGACGGGCAAAATCACGATTATTTGATGAGCCTACCGATGAGTAAGAAAACATATTTGAATGAAAAAGTAAAATTCTCAGCTCTAATTATGGGAACATTATCTGCACTTGCAGTATTAGGATTTTCGATATTCTTCAGAATAAAATTTTATTTCATAATAGTTGCAATTGTTTTGAATTTAATATCTATATTCGTATTTTGTAGATTCAAAGTCGCAGGCGATTACAAACACAAATACGTAAATTGGTCGAGCATTTCAGATATAATGAACAGACAATCCAAATTCGCCTACGTAATTAAAATGATGGGACTTTCGTTTTTGACAATAGCAATATTCTCACTTGTAATGTACAGCATACAATCAGCACCAATTAAATGGATTCTCATGGGAATATCAATTCCTTGGGCATTGTTAGTAGTAGGAATTGAGATTTACAATAGGCTTGGATTTTGGAGAAAAATAAAATAGATAAATAAAATCATCCTCGATTTTTAAATAGAGGATGATTTTTAGTGTGATGAAATTGAAAAAAATTTTTTCACAAATGGCAAATCAAAACCAGCAACAAACTTTCTGACAACAATGCCCTTATCAGACGATAAGGGCATTGTTTTTATTGTTGTTCTTTAATTATTTCTTCTGTGACATTAGAAGGAACTTCTTCATATCTTACAAATTCCATTTCAAATTCTCCTCTTGCTTGAGTCATTGATCTCAAATCGATGGAGTATTCGAATAATTCTTTGTGAGGGGCTTCTGCGATTACGATTTGGTTTCCGTCTTCGTCAGATTCCATTCCCAAAATCTTACCACGGCGTTTGTTCATATCTCCCATTACATCTCCCATGTATTCTTCTGGGATTTTGATTGTAACTTTCATAATAGGTTCCAACAAAATTGGCTTCGCTTCTTCGATTCCTTTTTTGAATGCGATTTGCGCTGCGATTTTGAATGCCATTTCGTTTGAATCCACTGGGTGATATTTTCCATCGTAAAGAGTTGCTTTTACACCAACTACTGGATATCCAGCCAAAGGTCCCTTTTCTAATGATTCTTCCAAGCCTTTTTCAACTGCTGGGAAGAAGTTTTTAGGTACAGCTCCTCCGAATACTTCTTCTTCAAATACAAAGCTTTTTTCGGAATCTGTCAATGGTTCAAATCTGATGAATACATCAGCAAATTGTCCTGCACCACCAGATTGTTTTTTGTGTTTTCCTTCGACATCTGATTTTGCTTTGATTGTTTCACGATAAGCAATTCTCAATGGAACAACTTCTGTTTCAACTTGGTATTCTTCTTTTAGTCTGTCTAGCATAACTTGTAGCTGAACGTTGCCACGTCCACCGATTAAAAGTTGTTTTGTTTCGTTGTTTCTTTCCGAAATGAAAGACAAATCTTCCAATTGTAATTTTGAAAGTGCATTTGAAATCTTGTCGTCGTCCGCTTTTGATTTCGGTTGAATTGCAAAGAACAAAGTCGCAGGTTTAAGTTTCAAACGCTTGTAAACAGTTGGGTCATTCTTATCAGAAATCGTGTCTCCTGTTTCTGTCTGAACGAGTTTACTGATTGCACCAATGTCACCGGCGTGAACCTCGTCTGTCTTGATTTGTTCCTTGCCTCGCAAGAAGAACAAGTCGCCGATTTTTTCTTCAACATCTTTGCTTGAATTGTATATTACAGTATCTTTGGTTACTTTTCCTGAAATAACCTTGAAAATCGAAATCTTTCCAACAAAAGGGTCAGCAATTGTCTTGAATACAACTGCGCTCATTGGTTCATCGACAGAGAATTTTCTTTGTTTGTCATCAGCGTGTCTGAATCCGTATTTTGCTCTTTCATCGTCAGGTGTTGGCATATATTTTTCAATTATTTCCAGTAAGACATCAACGCCTATTCCTGTAAGTGCACTACCTGCGATAAGTGGCACGCAAGTTCCTTCTAACAATGCTGATACCAATGCTTTTTTAAATTCTTCGTGTGTAAATTCTTCGCCGTTGAAATATTTTTCCATCAAATCGTCGTCTGTTTGTGCGACAACTTCGCAAATTTCATCGAATACTACATTGACTTCATCGACTCTGTCCTCAGGAATTGGAACTTCCTTAAATTCAAATCCGTTGTACTCAAATGCTTTTTTGTCGATAACGTCGATAACGCCCTTGAAATCTTCGCCTTCACCAAGTGTCAATGTAAAAGGAATTATATTGTTGCCAAATCTTTCGTGCAATTCACTCACGCATTTGTTGAAATTGGCATTTTCTTTGTCCATTTTGTTCACAAAAATAATCCTTGGAAGCTCGATTGATTCAGTGTAGCGCAACACTTTTTCAGTACCAACCTCAATTCCATTTACAGCATCAATTACAATTAGTGCCGCTTCCGATGCCCTTAGTGATTGATAAACTTCTCTTTCGAAATCAAAATAGCCTGGTGTATCTATGAAATTTATTTTTATGTCGTTGTGTTCTATTGGAATAACAGAGCTAGATATAGAAATACCTCTCTTCATTTCTTGCTTGTTATAGTCAGAAACAGTGTTTTTGTCCTCAACTTTTCCGACTCTGTTAATCACTTTTGTTAAGTAAAGGCATGCTTCAGTGAGTTGAGTTTTTCCACTTCCACTATGCCCAACCAAGCTAAGGTTTCTAATTTTGTTTGTTGGATAAGATTTCATATTTGTACCTCCTATTATTTAAAGGAAAATTTTGCTTTTTGTGATATAAAATTATTTATGAATTTAACAACGAAATCCTCTAAATACTAAATATAATATCGTTTGCAAAATAGTTCCATTATTTATCTTATGCTATAAAATATATATACCCAAAAATTTGCTCCCCTAACAATATTGAATATTTTTTTCATTTACAAAAACAGATTTTCGTATTACAATATAAGTACATCAACAAATATTTTCATAAATTGGAAAAGTGGATTCATTTTATTTGAATCCATCTTTTCTTTTGCAACAAAAAAACCACGAACAATAATTTGTCCGTGGTTTCAAAGAGGTTAATGATATGATGATTAATTATTCCCATATTTTTTCAGCAATCTTTTTGATGAGTTTTAATTTGTCCCATTGTTGCTCAAAAGATAATTTGTTACCATTTTCATTTGACGAAAATCCACACTGAGGGCTCAAACACAATCTGTCAAGTGATATATATTTTGAAGCTTCATTTATTCTTTCGATGATTTTGTCTTCGTCTTCGAGCTCTCCTCTTTTTGTAGTGATAAGTCCAAGTACGACTTTTTTACCATCAGAAACGTATTTTAACGGTTCAAATCCGCCCGATCTTTCGTCGTCGTATTCAAGATAAAAAGCATCTACATTTTCTTTTGCGAACAAAACTTGCGCTATCTCGTCATATGCGCCACTAGCCGCATAAGTTGATTCGTAATTTCCTCTGCAAACATGAGTTGTAATTGTCAAATCGTCTGGTCTATCTTCTAGTGCCAAGTTGTTAATTCTCAAATATTTTTTTGCTTCTTCTTCAATGCTAACTTTTCCGCCGAATTTTTTCTCGATATAATCAGAATCCACTAACATTCCCCAAGTGCAATCATCCAATTGAATGTTTCTGCAACCTGCGTCGTACAAATCCCTGATGACTTGTTTGTAGGCTTTGGCAATATCTTCTTCCAATTTTTCGTAGTCTGGATATTTTTCTTGTGTTATCTTTTTGTTGTCTTCTCTGAACAATTCTACAAGCAATTGTGCCGGTGCCGGTATTGTTTGTTTTGCTATTGTGTTGTCATCTTCAAACTGTTTTACAAATTTAAAATGCTCTACGAATGGATGGTTTTCTCCTGTAATTTCTCCTTCGACTTGAACTGATGTGTGATAAGTTTCCAGCCCGTGGAAATAATATCCGTGTGACAATTCAACTTTTTTGATTCCATTGAGCCCCCAGAAGAAATCCAAATGCCAACTTTTTCTTCTAAATTCTCCATCTGTTATGACGTGATATCCCAATTCTTTTTGTTTTTTTATCAATTCTACGATTTTTTTGTCTTCGATTTCTGTGAGTTCTCTTTTTGTTATTATTTCTTTTTCATATTCTTTTCTCGCTTTCAAAAGCTCTTCATCTCTCAAAAAACTTCCCACATAATCGTATCTAAATGGCACATGTAAACTCATTTTCAATCTCCTTCTTAATTTATTGTTTTGCTTGAATTACTTCGCTGGAATAATTTCTCCTTGGAATTTGTCTTCAATGTATTTTCTAACTTCTTCTGATTCAAAAGCTTGTACAACTTTCTTGTAAGTTTCGTTGTCTTTGTCTTCTTCTCTTGAAACAATGATGTTTGCAAATGGATTGCCTTCTGATTTTTCAATTGCTATTGCATCTTTCTTTGGTGAGAGTTTTGCTTCTAATGCGAAGTTCGAATTGATAACAGCAATTGCTGCATCTTCGTAAGCTCTTGGAATTGTTGCCGCTTCAACAGCTGTAAATTTCAAATTCTTTGGATTTTGTTCGATATCTTTTTCTGTTGCTTCCAATCCTGCGTTTGCTTTTAGTTTGATAATCTTGTTGTCTTCTAATAATTTTAACGCTCTAGCTCCATTTGTCGCATCACTAGGAATGATGACTTCATCTCCTGATTTTAATTCGTCCAATGATTTGTATTTCTTAGAATATATTCCCATTGGTTCCAAGTGAACAGCTCCCAATGACACAAGTTTTGTTCCTCTTTCTTTGTTGAAGTTTTCCAAATATGGAATATGTTGGTAGAAATTCAAATCAATTTCTTTTTCTTGAAGAGATGTGTTAGGTGTTACATAATCATCAAATTCTTTTATTTCAAGGTCGATTCCTTCTTTTTTCAAGATTTCCTTTGCTTTTTCTGCAATTTCCTTGTGAGGTGCAGGAGAAACTCCGATTACAACTTTTTTACTGTCTTCTTTTTTTCCTTCTTCTTTTTTACCACACGCTGTCAATACCAACGCCAATGCCAATACTACTAACAAAATTTTCTTTTTCATTTTCTACTCTCCTATATGTTTTTTTTGTTTAATTTATTTGAAATTGTTGTACCTGAAATTTGTACAATTTCAACCAAGATTATTATCACAACTACTGCCCAAAACAACACTTCTGTGTTGAATCTGTCGTAGCCGTATCTTTTTGCCAAGGCTCCCAAGCCTCCTCCACCGATTGTTCCTGCCATCGCAGAATAACCAATCAATGTTATCATCAAATTTGTCACTGCCAATATCAATTGTGGAAGTGATTCTGGAATCAAAACTTTTGTCAATATATTAAATTTACTTGCCCCCATTGATTGAGATGCTTCAATGATTCCCCTGTCAACATTCAAAAATTCTTGTTCAAACAGTCTGGCAACAAACGGGATTGCTCCTACTGTAAGAGGAACGATTGATGCCGATGTTCCAATTTTTGTTCCGACTATCATCTTAGATAGTGGAAGCAATATTATCATCAATATGATAAATGGAAACGACCTCGTAATGTTGACTACAATGTCCAACACCGTGTATAATTTTGGCTTAGGACTCAATCCAGATTGTCCAGTTGTGAACAATATTAACGACAACGGAAGTCCAAACAATATTGTAAAAAACGTGCTAACCAAAATCATATACAATGTTTCTGTGGTTGCTTCTATTAATAAATTAGGAATGTTATCCATTATTTTACCTCCTCTACTTTAATTCCATTTTGTGCAATGATTTCTTTTGCTTTTTGTATATTCTCACTGTCTCCTATAAGTTCCACAACAGTGTATCCAACTCCTGTGGACTGAAGTTTGTTGATATTTCCTGAAATAATATTGAAATCCACATCACACTGTCTCGACGCTTTTGATAAAATTGGTTTGTTGTAAGATGCTTTCGAATATATAAGTCTGACAACATCTCCCTTGAAATCATCTGTTATTATTTCTTCTTCATCTTCTTCTACGATTTTTCTAATGAAATTTCTCGTGACATTTGTCTTTGGATTTTTGAAAAGTTCTTCGACGGAATTTTCTTCGATTATTTTTCCGTCTTGCATTACCGCAATCCTATCGCAAATGTCTTTTGCAACTTCCATTTGATGAGTTATCATAATTATTGTAGTCTTATATTTTTCAACTGATTTTTTCAAAATTTCCAAAACTTGTTGAGTGTTTTGTGGGTCAAGTGCACTTGTCGATTCGTCTGACAAAATGACTTTCGGATTTGTAGCTAAAGCCCTTGCTATTGCAACTCTCTGTTTCTGTCCACCTGACAATTGACTAGGATAGCTGTTTTTTCTGTCTTGCAGTCCGATAAATTCAAGCAACTCATTTACTCTCGTTTCGATTTCATTTTTTGAAGCTCCCCTTAATTTCAAAGGATAAGCGATATTATCGAACACGTTTTTTTGATTAAAAAGATTGAATTGCTGAAAAATCATACTTATTTCTTTTCTAGCTTGTAACAAATCTCTTTCTTTCAAAGATGTGATATCCACATCGTCAATTTCAACTTTTCCACTCGTAGGCTCTTCCAATCTGTTGAGAAGTCTTACGAGTGTCGATTTGCCCGCTCCTGACAAACCAATTATTCCAAAAATCTCTCCCTTATCAACTTGAAAACTAACATCGTCGACTGCGTTAAATTCTCTATCCGCCGTTTTGAAAGTTTTCTTCAAATTTGATACTTTAATCATACATCTCACCTCATTTTTATAATAATCATAACCACCAGCTTAGCTGGTGGTTTGCTCTGCCCCTATAAGGGGCTGTT
>NZ_CAMXVC010000012.1 GCF_947252345.1 uncultured Finegoldia sp. | reverse complement strand
TTCGTTGCAACAAAGATACTCAAAAAGCATTTTGAAAAAGCAGGAGTGATTTAATCAATATTTATTTGTGAGGAAAAATTGATTAAATAATGGAGTTAATTTACATCTATTGTTTAAGCTATACTGGTAATTTTCATAAAAAATCAAATTTAAAATATAGATAAAGAGCAAATTTATTTCTCTTAAGAGGATTTATGCTTAATAGCATAAGTCCTCTTTTTATGTCCAAATTAATCATTAAAAATCAAAATACTACAGAAAAATAAAAATTCTGGTTACCAAAGAGGGTGAATTTCACTTTATAAAGTGAGGGGTATTTTGTCATCTTTCTATAAAAATCAAAATACTTTAAAGTGTGAATATTTCTAAATTTTTTATGTGAGATTAGCATATTTCAAATCCATTACGCTTATCAAGGGAAAAAATCAGCTTACATAGGAGGTAAAATGCAAGCAATAAAGATTTATAGTATGAGAGTTGCCATTAACAATATTAAGTTCAGTAGCTCAACAAGAAGTAGAAAATACCTCAGCCCATGTAAAAAAAAGACTGAAAATTAAAATGGAAAAGGGGGAGCTTATTGGTTTTCAAGGTTGCCTTGGCTATGATTATGACCCTACAACAAAAACTATCTCCATAACAGAGGTAGGTGCCATGCAAAACTTTCCCAGGAGATGCTATTGAAGAGCATCGATTGGTAAGATTCGACGGCTGAGAGTGTAGTGCTGTTGTCAAGAAAATGTGAATGCTATAATATATTATATAAATTAAGAGGTGAAACTATGATAATAGACAGTTATGATAATGAAACAGAGTCACTTATCAGTCTAAGAGACTTTTACGGAGAAAAGAAAAATATTGCAGAAAAATGCTTGATAATATTTTCAAAAAGCATACTAGAATATTTGCTTGATAACTTTGAGTGCGAAGAAATTGGAAATATAGGCTCTGTAAATGGGTCAAGGCCAGTATATAAAAGCAGATTTGAGGGTCAAGAATTTGTGTTTTACCTTACTATGATAGGTTCAGCCCTTGCTTCAGGAGGTTGTGTAGAAGTTAATTGGATTACAGGTGCAAATAAATTTATTATGTTTGGCTCTTGTGGCAGTCTTGACAAGGAAAAGACTTTTGGAAAGTACATTATACCAACAGAGGCTTATAGAGGTGAGGGGGCATCTTATTATTATGCGGCTCCTTCAGATTATTTGGATATTAAAAATCATGAAAAGCTAGAAGAATTTTTCACCAAGGAAAAAGTTCCCTATACTAAGGGAAAGGTCTGGACTACAGATGTTATGCTTCGTGAGACACGAGCACTTGTCTTAAAGAGAAAGTCAGAAGGGTGTATAGCAGTGGAAATGGAGCTTGCAGGTGTTCAAGCAGCTTGTGATTTTTACGGATTTGAACTTTATAATTTTCTGGAAGCAGGAGATGTCCTAAATGATAGCTCGTATGAGGTCGAAGGACTCCATAGTGGCAACCACGATTTTGGAAAATTGCATTTGGCATTGAAATTTTTAAAAGAAATATAGCAATTGAAGCCTAGAATAACTTTAAAATTTTTAGAAGTTTATCAGGTTTTTTAATTTCTAGGAAAACACAAATAAAGACATTTCAAACTGGTATAATATAGATAATTAATTAATGTTTGGGGTGCTATGATGAAACACAGCAAAAATTTCAATCTTTTTTCAATAGTCCATCATACGCAGCGATGTTTGTGCTTGGCATGAGCAGGAATGGAAGAACTGAGTGGAAAACGAAGGAAGGAATTAATATTAAAGAATTAGAAGAAAAAGGGATTAATAATTTATAGCAAAAGGAGTGTTGAAAGTGATTGATAAAAGCAATAAAAAATTTTGGGACAAATTTGCCAAGTTGTACGACCCTTTTATGAAAAAAGACAGGGGAGTTTACGATAAAGTTTGCGAATACATTGTTCCTCATTTGAATGAAAATATGGATGTGCTCGAACTCGCTTGTGGTTCTGGGCAATTGTCGTTCAGCCTTTCAAAGCATACTGGAAGTTGGATTGGCACAGACTTTTCGCAACAGATGATAATGGAAGCGAAAAAGCGTGGCGAGGGCAAAAACCTCACGTTTGAAGTAGCCGATGCAACAAAGTTGCCTTATGAGAATGACAAATTTGATTGTGTGTTAATCGCCAACGCACTGCATATTATGCCTAATCCGGACGAGGCGATGAAAGAAATATTTCGGGTATTAAAACCAAATGGGACTTTGTTTGCACCTACTTTTTTGTGGTCAGAGGGAAAGCAACGAAAAATAATCAAGAGTTTGATGTCTGTTTTGGGATTTAAGATGTATCGAGAATGGAATAAAAAACAATTTGAAGATTTTGTCGAGGAATATGGATTTTCGGTAGTTGAAATGAAATTGGCGTACGGGGCTGTTGCACCGATTGGCGTGATGATTGCTGAAAAATTATCCTAGCAGGTTTTAAGAAAATATATACAAAATTAAAGGGCTTTTGGAATTTTACAATTTACACAAAAGCCCTTTTTGATTTATCATTTTTCGTATTTTAAAAATCTGTTGGAAAGATATAAGAAGGCTGTCAATTCTACGACTGCAAAAAAAGTCAGTATCATTAAATTGTGTGCGCTTATGAATCTGAAATTGTTGGATTCGATTGCAAGAAAGCTTAATCCGATAATTTTTAGGGATTTGTACGCCGAAGCAAATCCAAACATTGTAAAGATTGTAGACAACAGCACTATGATTCCAAATGATTTTATTTTAATTGCGATAGCCGTGAAAATTCCTATTATGGGAATCGCGAGAAATACGCTGACAATTGTATAGTAAAGATATATTTTGAAGTCTATGTCAGAAAAATTCGCCACAAATTTCCCGCCTACATAAAACAGTGCCAAGAAATATATTTGACAAAGGGCTGTTATTATCAAAGCCAAGGTCAACTTTGCCAATACAAATGATATGTTTTTCTGTGGACTCAATCTTATGAATTTCAGTCCTGCTTTGTGTTCGACTGACCAGAGGCTTGCTGTCACGATGGCTATTAGCGGGATAAAGAAAAATGAAAAGTAGAACAGGCTCACTTGTGTCCACAGACTCTGCCATTGATTTGTCAGGATTTCTCTGTTTCCCATATAGTTTATCAGGCCGAAAGCATTGGCTAAAAGTGGTATTATAAGACTTACCAACAAGATATTCATAAACTTTATTTTTTTAAATTCTAATTTTAACATTTTTCCTCCTATTCTTTGTATAAGTTGTAAGATTTCATTGTTTTTAGGTAAATAACAACTGAGATTAAAAGTGTCGTTGCAATTATCAATGTGTAAAAATTTATCGGGTTTAATACTTGGACGAATTTTCCGTTGTCTTTCACATAAGAAATACTCAACAGGCTCGCCATCCACGCAAATGGATTTACAAACGACAGATTTTCTGATGTGAGCATAGTGATTACTCCGCTAAGGCCTCCTATTATCGACACAAATGACATAGTGTAGACTTTTTTTGATTTCATTTCTATTGTCATAAACAATCCCAATAAAAACAAATTTACAACGAGTGCGGATAGATTTACTACTCCACATCTCAAAATAATTTCGCTGTCAACACTGAAATTAACAGAGCGTTTTGCCAATAAGATAAATGTGATTGATTCTGTTATTTGCAACAAAATCAACCTAAGTGACAAATTTTTGAATTTATCGAGCAGTATAGAATTGACTTTTTCGCCGAGAATTATCTGCATCTGCCACATTTTGTTTTTGTCTTCAATCTCGACAACTTTTTTTACAAGAGATGATATCAATATGGGATTTATTAGCAACGATATGAACAAATAAGTGTCCAGAATGTAGAAAAGTGGGTGCTTGCTATCTAAAAAAGTTTTTGAATGGTTAACCCCAGCCACTATTAGCATTTGAGCGGCAAATACTATTGTCATCAAGAAGTTTATCCCAAGTCTCTTGTACTTTTTTCTCTCCAAATTTTTCATTCTAAGACCTGCTTTCTTCGATAAATAGTTTTTCGAGGCTTTCTTTTTCTTCTTCAATCCTGTATATATCCACTTTCCCGTGCAAAAAATTCACGATATCTGCAATGTCTTGGTCGGATTTTTTGCCCAAAATTATCTTGTTTCCATTGATGTCGTCTTGGTCAAGGTCTATCAATTCGATGGCTTTTTTGTTGTCGGATGTCACGATGGATATATATGGTGGATGCAGTTTTCTGTAATCTTCCAAGCTTCCGTTGTACTTTAATTTTCCATCTTGGAGTATTCCGATGTGAGTTGCGATTTTTTCTATCTCATCGAGAATGTGCGAAGAAATTAAGATGCTTGTAGAAGTGTTTTTCACAATGCTTTTAAATAAATTTCGCATCTCTTCGATTCCCTGTGGGTCGAGTCCATTTATCGGTTCATCCAAAATCAAAAGCTTGGGATTTCCAATCAATGCCATCGCTATTCCAAGTCTTTGTTTCATACCGAGTGAATACTCGCGGGCTTTCTTTTTTTCTACATTGTTGAGCCCGACAAGGTGTAGTGTTTTTGAAATTAATTCTTTTTTTATTCCCTTTAGCTGACAGATTATTTCTAAGTTTTCATATCCGGTTAGATGTTCATAAAAGGACGGATTTTCTATCAGAGCGCCGAGATATTTGTTGAAATCTTTTTGGTTTTTGGAATTTAATTCGCAGTCAAAAATTTTAATCGTCCCTCCGTCTTTTTTGACAAGGCCGAGCACGAGTTTCATTAGAGTTGATTTGCCAGCTCCGTTTTTTCCAATCAAACCGTAAATAGATTTCTCCTCAATCACCAACGAGTCTAAATCCAAGACTTTTTTGTTGTTGTATGATTTTTTTAAATTTTTTATTTCCAATATTTTATTCATAATCATTCCTCCTAAAAATAGAATAGCAACCACAGATAAAAATAAAGTGTAATAAAGCTCACTTTTACATCACAAAAACAAAAGTGCCCAAAAAGTGTTGTATAATAGGCTTAATGAGGGGGATAAAATGGATTTTAGAAAAAATTTTAGCGTACTGGTAGTTGATGACGAAAAAAATTTGCTGGAAAATCTCTACAATTTTTTGAAAGATAAGGGATTTGAGAAAATTTACACTGCCAAAAATTTAAAAGAGTCGAGGTTTAAATTGGAGAACAACAAAATTGACTTGATAGTCTTGGACTTAATGCTTCCAGATGGAAGTGGCTTCGAGTTATTAAAAGAAATTAGACAGTCTTCTGATGTTGCAGTAATAATTTTATCGGCACTTGACGGAATAGATGACAGGAGAGAAGGATTTGAAAACAAGGCAGATGACTACCTTGTCAAGCCTTTCTTGCCAGACGAACTTCTGTGGAGAATCGATGCGGTTTTGCGCAGAAGCAAAAAAATCAACAACGAAGAAAAGATAAACATTGGCAATGTGGTTTTCGACAAATCGAAGGGAATACTCGTGAAAAACGGCGAAGAAATTGCACTGACAAAAACACAATATAAAATCCTAGATTACTTATGCGAAAATGCGAATATGATAGTTTCAATCGACAGAATATTGGACAATATATGGCAAGATTCGTACGGATATGAGAACACACTAATCACGCACATTTACAGGCTTCGTGAAAAACTCGAAGATAACCCAAGAGAGCCTAAAATATTAATCACCATAAAAGGCCTAGGCTACAAGCTAGTTAAAGAGGAATAAAATGTTTAATTATATTTTAAAAAGATTCAAAAAAATTGTGATAAGAATAATATCCCTTATTTTTTTCTTGGCGGCATTACTGATGATTTTCCTCTACCTAAACTACAAATTAAATTACAAATACCCAAACCCCAACGATGTTTTTTCCTACGTGGAACACAACAAAACAAGCGAATATCTAAATTCAAAAAACAAAAATTTTTTAAAAGAAAAAAACATCTGGGCGATAAGGCTCGACAAAAATGGAAATATTATAGAAAGCTTTAACAAGCCCACAAAAGTCAAAAACAAATTTGAAATAACGGATGTTGCAAGATTCACAAGATATTATTTGGATGACTATCCAGTATTCACATATATCGTGAAAGATGGATTGATTGTATTCGCCTATCCACAAAACTCTCTGGACAAATTGCCATCTAACTATTACAATTACGACAAATTTATCATCAATTTGGCACTGGTTTTCATATTTTTAATCCTATTTCTACTATTTGTATATGCAATTTACAGGATTGACATAAAAGATATCTTCAAAAACATCCTGCCATTTCAAAAAGCGATAGACAATCTATATGAAAAAGACTACGAAAAATTAGATGAATACGGAGAACTGAAGGATTTGGCACTCAGCATAAATGAGGCAAACGAAAAATACAACAATTTGAAAGAATCTCAGGAAAAGTGGATAAGAGGAGTAAGCCACGACGTGAGGACTCCACTCGCAAAAATCTCTTGGGAGATAAGCAAAGAAAACAAAGAAAATATTGATGTACAAAACATACAATCCCAAGTCACGAAAATCTCCGACATACTAGAAGGGCTAAATCTAACGCTATCTATTTCCAACATAGACCGAGAAAATTTCGAGGAGAAAAGCCCGGTAAAAACAATTCGAAAACTCATTGTGGACAAGCTCAACGAAAACCCGGACAGGGAAATTATTTTTGAAAATAACATCGAAAACCAAAACACAAAAATAAAACTGGATGAGAATTTGTTCTACAGAATGCTTGAAAATATTTTGAAAAACTCCATAATTTATACCAACGGGAAAATCAGAGTTATACTCGAAAACACAGACGGATTATTTGTAGTCACTGTCCTAGATGAAGGACAAGGGATATCCGAAAATATTATCGAAAAAATCAACAGACAGGATTTGACCAACATAACAAAACACGGCCTTGGAATATTTATCTCGAAACAAATCGCCGAATTACACGAAGCAACCTTCAGCATAAAAAACAAAAATCCGGGACTTGAAGTGTCTTTTGCATTCAAAAATACCAAATAAGTTTTGTTTAGTTATAAATAAAAATACCGGGAAATTACCTTTGTTAAAATTTTTTGGTGGGATAAAAAATTGGTTATAAAAATGATTTCACGTTAAAATAATATGATATTATATAGTTAAGAATATTGACTTAATCATTTTATTTTGAGAATTGATTGAATGAGGGTGATTTTGTATTATATTCAAATATCAAATCAAAGTGGAGGAAAATGTGATGAGCAGGAAGATTTTTACTAGAGTTATCACAGAAAAAAGAGCGAAAAGTTCGAGCAGAAGACCGAGATACGGGCTTAGAAAATTAACCGTTGGCGTTGTGTCGTGTATCATTGGATATGCGATTGTGTTTTCCGGAGGGATATCGTCTGCACAACAAGAGGTGAATCCCGAAACAAAACAAATGGAAGTGATTGAAAAAACCGACAAAGATGAAGTCAATCTACCAGAAAAACACAACCAAGCCGGTGCGCAAATTTTATCGGAAAACAAAATTGCAAGTTCTGCGAGAGAAGATTTGACGGATAAAAAGACTATCACAGTTACTTTTGATGCTAATGGCGGAAATTTCAAAAATGGCAGCTCGATTTTCACGGCAAATTCTAAAAACGGTGAATTTGTTCCGGAAATTCCTTCAAATGGAACTAAAGAATTTATCGGATGGGCAAGCACGCCGAATGAAAAACATTCTGAAGGTGATGTTTTAAAAAATTTATCCGAAAACAAGACGGTTTACGCTGTGTGGAGGGACAAACCAACTTCACAGCCAATCGAAAAAAAAGATTTGGATTTGAAATCAGATGATGAAAATCAACTACAAAAATCAGCCCAACAAGAACGTACGAGTGAACAGACGAGTCAACAAAGCACACCAGAAAGCAATTCAAAGCCTATTGTAACTACTGAAAAGCCTGAAGATGAATCCGATTATGTGAATATAAATTTCAGTTATATTACAAAAATCGACGATGATGGCAAGGTTAATTACGGCGAATTAATCGGAGATGGTGACAAAAAAATACAGGCAAACAATGAAATCAATGCAACGAAGATGAGGACGTATTGGGTGTTGAAGAATGCGAAGTGGGATGATGTAATCAACTACACCGATAAGGACGGCAATAAAGTCTACCAAAATTTGCGTGTAGAAAACGGGGAAGGCCACAAATTTATCGGCTGGAGTGACAGCGATAAGTTGGAAAAAATTGTAGAACCAAAAGAAATCAAAGCTGATTTGAACGGCTCTATTAATTTTTATGCAAAGTTTAAAACTAATGACATAATCTACTACAAAAAATCAGACAATGCTCTCGAGTACGACTCCGATGGATACAAAATCAACAAAGAAGTTGACTACGACAAGGTAATACTAAATACACAAGAAGAAAATACAGAGCTTGAATTTTCGAAAATTCAGAAAACGTTAATAGGAAAATATTCGGTTAAAAATGGTGAAACTACTAAACTACAGACTTCGGGTAAAATTGATGCCGAGGTGGAAGTTTACGTCAGAAAAGATGCGAACAAAAAATTAAGCGATATTAAATTAATGACGAGAGATAAAAGAGGTAGATTCACCGAATTGTGGTATTACGAAAAAAATGGCACAAAAAACATCGCTGCGAAAGAAGACGAAGCTGTGCAAAACGGAGATGTTTACTCAGCTCGTGTTATTAAAAGTGGGACGGACATCACAGATGTAGATTTAACAAAAACTCCTTTGCCCGAAGACATTTGCAAGGTCAAATTGATAAAGGAAGACTCCATCAAAGATAAAATAAATAAGGATGGAAAATCATATTTCGACAGAACTTATGCAGTATTTAAAGAACACTATATGATAAATATTTTCCAGACAAACGGAGGAGAATTTGTAAGGATTAAGAGCCATCTTGGAGAATTTGAATATTTAGGATTGAAAGTGAAAGACGCAAAATCTTTTGGAAATCCGACTTGGTATGACGAATCGCTTACAAAAGACCCAAATTCAGTAAAATATGACAAGGATAGGATAACAAAAGACTGTGTATTTGTCGCAAAAGCTACGGAATTACCTAAAGTTGAAACAATAAGAGAAAAAGCCACGTCGATTAGAGGAAAGGGCGTTCCCGGTGCGACTGTCACAATAAAACACTTGGTAACTCCTGAAGGGAAATCAAACCCCGAAATCAAAGTAGATGACGATGGAAATTGGGAAATTTCTGGTCTGGATGATATGAAAAAGTCCGTCCATTTTTATGTTGAACAAAAAGTTGGCAGAAAAGAAGTATCAGGGGTAGATGTATATGTCCAAGAAATTGAAAAAAGCAAAAGATACGAGCCACAATACACCAATGTCACGATTAATCCAGAAGAAGTTGCCACTGTGGATTCCCCAAAATTATTCGAGCAAACTGAAGGAAAATTGGGAGAAGAAACCACAACTAAATACAAGATATTTTCGTACAAAATATTGTCACCTCAGATTGATGGACTTAAAATCGACAAAAAAACTGGCAAGATAACTTACAAGTCAAAAAAAGAAGATGCTGGAAAAACAATAAAAGTCGTGGTTGACATTGTGTATTATGATGACTCACAAGAAACAACGACGGTTGATATATTTGTCAGACCAACCGAGAAAATCATCGATGTGACACAAAATCCGAACGAACCAACTCCGAAAGGTTACGTTAGGGTCACGATTGACAAGGGAGTGGGGACTGAAATAAAAGAAGGAAGTTCTAAAAAAATATACGACATTAAAAAAGGGGAGAAATTATCCGAAAAAGATTATCCGGTTTTGGAAATCAAAGCACAAAGCAAAAATGAATACAAAAAACCTGTAACTTGGACGATTGCTCCCGGTGTAGCAATCAACGAAAACGCAAATATAGTTGGAAATGCTACAGAAACTGATGCCAAGATTAACACTCCGATTGCGAAAAAGAAAAAAATAAAAGTCAACGACAAAATCGAAGCGAAAGAACTTGTAGAATATGACAAATTGCCAGAAGAAACAACTTTCAAATGGAAGCAAGAGCCTGACACGACAAAATCAGGAAAAATTGCGGCAACAATAGTCGTAGAATACAAAGACGGCTCGATTGATGAGGTGACAACGGAACTTGATGTATTAGAAACGGCATCGAAGATTACACCGATTCCGAGTGTCAAAACGACAGACGAAGTCGTAGGATACGGAAAAAAATTCGATTTGACAGATAACGTAGAAAAAACTGATGAGATTTTAAAAGTAGAAGACATAACAGAGCAAGGGAAAATCGACACGAAAAAATCTGGAAATTACACCGGAAAAATCAAAGTTACATTCAAAAATGGTTCTTCTAGAATTGTCGATGTGAATGTCGTAGTGGAAAAATCACAGGCAGAAAAATTTGCCCCAATTGCGAAAAAATTGACTGTGAACAAAAATCACGTCGCAACTGTTGAAGAATACAAGTCGTTGCTATCGAACATTGCTGAAATTGAATCAATCGACATCAAATCGCAGGCTGACACGAAAAACACAGGTGTGTATAAATCTACAATCACAATCAAATTCAAAGATGGCTCTGCAAAAGATGCGGAAATTTCGGTGGAAGTAATCGACAAAATCGGAGGAAGCGTTGTGAAGCCGATTATGGGAATGGAAAAAATTTCCAATCAAGAAGTCAAGGAAAATTCTTCGATAAAAGACATCACAATAAAGCCGACCGACCCGAAAGCTAAGCTAGAGATTGAAGGGTTGATCGAGGGATTGGTTTTTGACAAGGATTTGAAGAAAATATCTGGAACACCTGTGGTTTCTGACTGGAATAATAAAAATGAAAAAGAGTTCACGATTAAAATCAAAGTCACAAACGAAGATGGCTCGACAAAAATTGAAGAATTTAAAATAAAAGTGACGAAAGACAGCACAACACCAGGAGGAACAAAGCCTGAAGAAACACCGGGAGGAACGAAGCCTGAAGAAACACCGGGAGGAAATCATAACGGAAATCAAAACGAAAACCACGAAACAACTCCTGAAACAACTCCTGAAACAACTCCGCAAACCGCTCAAAACAAAACATCCAAGGACAAACATTTAGAAAACAGCACACAATCTGAGGACAATACAGCCGACGGAAAACAATCAAAACCTAAAGCTGACGCGGACAAAAAATCAAAACATCAACAAAAAGAATCCAAAAGATACAAAGGGGCGTTGGAGTATAACACATTTGACGTGAAAAAAGGAAACACAGCCAAGATTGTTGCGACATTTGTCGATGAATGGGGCAATAAGATAAATATGCCAAGCACAACTGTATTTTCATTGGAAAAACACTCGCCAAAAAGCGTGAAAATAAATCCTGTCACAGGCGAGTTGTCATTCGACTCGACTGGCTATAAAGATGGCGACAGAATTGTCGTGACGATAATTGCCACGATAAAAAATCAAACAACAAAAGTATTTTCATTGTTCAAAAACGGAAAAGAAGTAATTTCAAGCGAAAAAGTGACGATGGCAAATGGAGATGTGGTTTACAAGACAAAAGTTGTAATCAACGTTGTGAAAAATGAAAATGATACAATAAAACACAAAAAAGCAAACGCAAATTCAGTTCAAAATAATTCCAAATTGCCAAAAGCTGGAATTGGTTTTGAAGCTACGACGACAATCGCAACGATGTTGTCATCAATTGGATTGTATTTGACAAAAAAGAGAAAATTAAAATAAAATTTTGATTTTAATGAACGGATGCTCAATTTATTTGGGCATCTTTTCTTTTGCACAAAAATACCACAGCTTTTAGAGGTTGATAAGCTGTGGCGTTTTTGTTTTGTCAATTATGACTACAAATAAGAGGATTGTATTAAGAAAGGGGTTGCTAATGAGTTTTCCAATCTGGTGTTAATTGTAGAAACCATAAAATCAAATAACACTAAAAATAAATCAAAATTGTCAAACTTCAAGTGTTTCTTAATTCAGCTTTATTCTATCACATAAAAACAATATGTTTTATTGAAAAAAACAATAAATGGCGGAAATTATCAATCAATATCCGATAAAAATTAAAAAAAATTAAATTTATTTATCAAAATAAAAAAATATTTTTATTTTTTCGCTTTTGCTTTTAATTTTTCACACTAAACACCCGTAATATTTCAACGAAAATTTTGAATAGCGGATTTTATTCGAGAAAAATACGCGTATAAAATAATGAATAAATATCTATTCAATTATCCAATAAATATATATAATACGCAACAACTTTTTAGCGAAATATGATAGAATGATAATAGGTGATAATATGAAAACAGTTATTGTTTCAGGATTTTTAGGTTCAGGCAAGACCACATTCATCAATCACATATTGGGATTTAACAAAAATACTCTTGTGATAGAAAACGAGTTTGGCGATGTGAGTATAGATTCTATGCTCATCAAAAACGACGAGCTTATCGAAATAAACTCAGGTTGTATTTGCTGTGGACTTAAGATTGATTTTAAAAATATTATCGAAAAAATCGACAAGAACAAGTTGATTATTTAAATATTGTCAACTATTCAAAATAAAAAGATAAAGGAGAAAGTCATGAATTTGAGAAAAAAATTATTGGCAGGATTGTTGTGTCTAGCAATTGTTGGACTTTCTGGATGTGGTCAAAAAGCTGACGAAAAGAAAGAAGCTAACAACACTCAAACACAATCATCAACAGAAAAGAAAGAAGAAAAGAAACCAGATGAAGTCAACGGAGTTTCAAAAGAAAACCCTATAAAAGTTGACGAAGAAAAGAAAACTGTAACGGTTTTGTGTTCAGTTAACGGTAAATATTTTACTGAAAATACAAGACACGCATCCGTATTTACAGACGGAAGTAACGGTGCAAAATCAATTCTTACTGCTTATGGAACACCTGAAAATTTCTTCAACGCATTAGTTAAAATCGGAGCAAAACCAGGAAACAATATGAATCCGGACAACGCAACAAAAACTCACGTTGAAGGTTCAAAAATAAAAGCAACAGTTACTTGGGAAGGCGCAGGAAAAGATTACGACATCAACGATGTAATCAAAGACAGTTCTGGAAAGAAAATTGATTTCAGATTTGGCGGCAACTTGGAAAGAGCCAACAAGAAAAAAACAGGATGTTTGTCTTGCTTGGATTCTTGTCCAGTAGGAATTGTTTCTAACGCAGCTTACACTTACGGTGCTGTTGAAAAAAGAAATGAAACTAAATTTACAGGAAACGCAGACGTTCTTCCAGAAGATGGAACTTTCGTAGCTGTAACATATTCTTTGGCAGAATAATTGAGGTTTTCTGTGAAAAAATTACGAGCGATATTTTATTATTTAACTACGGGAATGGCCATTGGATTTCTTGTTTGTTTGCTATTATTGTTCAATGTAAATTATGAAATGATGGTCAGCCAGCAGCTAGTAATGTATATCTTTACAGCTTTCGGATTGGTTCTTGCAATTGCCTACTCAAACATCAACAGATATATATTTTTCATATTGGAAGCGTTGATTGCAATCATTGCGTTGGCTGGAGGAAAAACACAAACTCTCATCTACATTGTCAAGGAATTTGTAATGTACAAAGGACCCGTGAAAAATATATTCGTAGCGACAATTGCAGCAGTAATTGCTATTAATTTGATTAATCTTTATATAGTTCTCACTCAAAAGAAGTATCAAAAATTCTACACGAGAGAAGAAAAACGAGCTATGAAAGAAAAAGAAGTCAAATTGAGCGATTTGAGAGAGGAAAAATCTGCGGAAGAAATTGCGGAAATCAAAAAATCGAGGAAAAAAGAAAGAATTATTGCGCTTGTTTTGTTGGCGGTGATGTTCGGAGTGTACTTACTCGTTCCTAGCGTAAAATTAAAAGTCAACGAAGCTTTCTCAACAATTTCAAAATTGGATACAAAAGTTGTAATAGCGTATTTGAGGTCTTACGGAAAACTCGCAGCGGTGGTGTCGTTTATACTGATGGTTTTACAATCAATCGTAGCACCGATTCCAGCTTTTCTAATAACTCTGTCTAATGCGGCAATTTTTGGATGGGTAAAGGGAGCGATTCTTTCGTGGTCATCGGCTATGGCTGGTGCAGCACTTTGTTTCTTCTTGGCAAGAGCGTTGGGAAGAGATGTTGTCGAAAAATTGACTAGCAAAGGAGCGATGGAAAGCGTCGACGTGTTTTTCGAACGCTACGGGAAATACGCGATATTAATCTGTAGATTGTTGCCGTTCGTTTCGTTTGACTTTGTAAGTTATGGAGCCGGTTTGACAAATATGGGATTCTGGTCATTCTTCATAGCAACTGGAATTGGACAATTGCCGGCGACGATTGTGTACTCTTACGTTGGGGGAACTCTAACAGGTGGAGCTCAGAAACTTTTCGTCGGATTGTTGACGCTATTCGCGTTGTCGATAATGATTGGAATTGCCAAGAAAATGTACAACGATAAACAAAAGAAAAAAGGCGAAAAAGTCGTCGAATAAATTTCAAATCATAGGTTATGAAAATTGGCCTATGATTTTTTTGTTCAATAGATTGGAAATTTTCGAATAGATTGGAATTTTAAAATTTTTTAAATTGTGATTGCAATGATTAAATTTGACAATAAATATTTTTACAATTAAAATTTTATTAAGCAACATTTTTCTGATATGCTAATATACATAATTTTTCAGGAGGATATTTTGAATAAGAAATTTAGAGATGTGATGATTGTTGGATTTGCTTTGTTTGCAATTTTCTTCGGTGCGGGCAATTTGATTTTCCCTCCGTACTTGGGTGTTGTGGCAGGAAGTGATTTCAAGAAATCTATGTTTGGATTTTTATTGACAGACCCTGTGCTACCAATTTTAGGAGTAATCATTACAGCGAAGCTCGGCGGTAGAGCAGAAGATTTGGGAAAAAGAGTAGGAGAAAATTTCTCGAAAATACTTGGCACAGTTACAATTCTTACCATAGGCCCTTTTTTTGCGGTGCCTAGAACGGCTGCTACGACTCACGAGGTTTTTGTGTCGAAGGTTTTTGCAGGAACTCCGGAGTGGGTGACTGCGATTGTTTTTTTCACTTTGACGGCTATTTTCGTATTCAATGAATCCGGAGTTATCGACAAAATCGGAAAATATTTGACTCCTGGTCTTGTCTTGATTTTGATTTTTATTATTGTAAAATGTATTGTCAAACCGATTGGCACTTTGAATGCGCCCGGTACTAATCAGCTCTTTTTGAAGGGGTTTGCAGAAGGCTATCAAACGATGGATGCACTGGGTGCTAGTTTGATGACAGGAATTGTCGCAAATGATTTGATAAGAAGAGGATACGATGATGATGCTGAAAGATACAAGCTTATTAAATGGGTCGGACTTGTTGCATTTATTTTGCTATCGGTTATTTACGGTGGGCTTATGTATGTCGGAGCGACTGCGTCAAAGTTGTACACAATTCAAAACACAAGAGCAGACATTTTGCTCGGAACTGTTCAAAATATTCTCGGCTCGATTGGAATGGTTGCAATTGGAATTGCCGTGTCACTTGCCTGTCTTACAACTTCTGTCGGATTGAGCGCTGTGGCGGGGGATTTCTTGTCGAAAATTTCTAAGAATAAAATAAGCTACAAGACGATTGTAATTTTGGCTGTAATCGTGTCAGGTGTTTTGTCTTTGATTGGTGTCGAAGGATTGATAAATGCGGCTGTTCCGGTTTTGGCGACTGTGTATCCTGTAATCATCGTTCTTATTTTGATGGGAATGGTCGATAAATTTATAAAATATGATATGATTTACAAGGGAGCAGTTCTTGCGACGTTTGTTGTCAGCTTGACTGAAAATGTGAACAAACACCTTCATATTTTAGAAAAACCAGCAGAACTTATCAAAAACTTGCCGCTTCATTCGGTAGGTTTCGAATGGTTGATTCCGGCGGTCATAACTGGTATCTTGTTCGGAATTGTCGAAATGATTTTGAAAAAAGAAAAATAAACGAAAAAATATCACAGGGAAATTTTATCCTCTGTGATATTTTTAGTTTTATATTATTTTGTCACCAAGTAAACTATTACTGATGCGATTGTCGTTGTCAATCCTACTGCAGCCTCAAATGGAATTATTTTCAATCTGTCGGCTATTGACATTTTAACCGAACCACCTGTTGCGTGGAAGAATGAACCGTGAGGAAGCGAGTCGATTACCGTCGCACCGGAGTGAACCATTGCACCTGCGTTAAGTGCGTTGACATTTGAAGCAATCAATGATTTTGCGAATGTTTGTGAAGCTATTGTACTTCCTGCAGTTGTAGATGCAGTTGCAGCTCCCAACAAAATACCCGAAACTGGTGCGAGGATAAATGCTGGTAAGTTGAACGCTGTGATTAGATTAATCATATCGTGTTGCAACGTTGAGTTTTTGATTATACCTGCGATTGTCCCTGTTCCAATCAAAAGAGCACACACGCCTATTATCTTACCGAATCCGTAATTGACGTATTCTTTTGTGTTTTTAGTTTCTTTTGTAGCGAGTAAGCATACAAATCCTCCGAGTGGAAGAGCAATCAATGGGTCGATTGTAATCTTCGCCAATGGTCTAAGAGCCAATAAAACAATTACAGTCAAAGGTCCCACGATTGACGCTATAAAACTTGGCAAATTCGTTCTGTCACTCGATTCCAAATCAGATGAATCGATTACATCTTTTTTCTTTTTTGCAAGATACATTGCCAACAAAATTGCGACAATCAATGCGCAAATCGCTGGAACGATGTTGACATACATCAAAGATGTAAGATTTACTTTGAATCCTTCAGCAGTTGCTATCGTGTTAGGGTTCGGGCTTATGACGTTGCCGGCTTTTCCTCCGCCAATCATAGCCAACAAAATGCTTGATTTCGAAAGATTTGATTTCTTTCCGACAGCTAGTGCGATTGGAGCACAAGTTATAACAGCGATGTCGATGAAAACACCAACTGCACAGATTATCATAGTGGATATTGCAATTGCAATCAAAGCTTTTTTGTCGCCTAATTTTTTGATAATCGTGTCGGCTATTTTTTCTGCGGCACCCGTTTTTACAAGACAACCTGCCAATATACCACTTGTCATAATTCTTAAAACTGAACTCATCATAGATTCAGAACCTTTAATCATTGCGGACACTGTTCCTACAAGTCCGCCTCCTCCGATAAGTCCACCAACTAATGCGCCGATAATTAAAGCGTAAGTTGCGTGGAAATTTTTGATGATAAGGAAAATTGAAAGCGCCAAGCCAATCAATGCTCCCATCGTTGAAAAAGTTGCGTTGTTCATACTACCTCCATAAATTTATCAATTTCATTACTTGATCTACACTTCTATACAAATTTTCTTCTGCGACTTTTTTATCCATCGCTTGATTTGTGCTGATGCAATCATTCAAAATAGGGAAGAAAGCATCAATTCCCTTGTCATTGACCTTAATCGCATCGTTATCGCAAACTCCGCAAAAAGCAACGACTTTTTTGTTGTATTTCTTGGCAACATTTGCAATTCCAACGGGAGTTTTACCCATTGAAGTTTGGAAATCCATCTTGCCCTCTCCGGTTATAATCAAATCCGAATTTTTAATCAACTCATCTGCGTTCAACATCTCGAGAATAATGTCGATTCCAGGTTTTAATTCTGCATTTAAATAATTTTTGAAAGCGTAGCCCAATCCACCTGCAGCGCCCGCTCCTTCAATAGTTGCATTGGCTTCTGGAATGATTTTTTTCGTAATCAGATGATATTTCCCTAAAAGCTCGTCCAATTCCTCAACCTGAGATGCTGTTGCGCCTTTTTGCGGAGCGAAAACTCTCGCCGAGCCACGTTCTCCACAAAGAGGATTGTCAACGTCGCATGCGATTTGAAATTTGCACTCAGAAAGTCTCTTATCAAAATGTTTCAAATCTATTTTGTCCAAATCGTTGATGCCTATTGGGCCGTTTGAAATTTCGATTCCATTTTCATCAAAAAATCTCACACCCAAACTTCTCAACATCCCCATTCCGCCGTCAGTCGTCGCAGAGCCGCCAATGCCGATGATAAATTCCCTGATGTTTTTGTCCAAAGCATCTTTTATCATATCGCCGACTCCAAAAGTCGTAGCATTCATTGGGTCCAAATTGTCTTTAATCAGAGTAAGACCACTCGACTCACTCATCTCCATAATTGCGAGCTTATCATCTACAATCAAATATCTCGCTGTGTGGTGTTCCATCAAAGGATTATGTACATCTACATTTATTAATTCTGCATTTTTAATATCCTTCAATGAATCGATAGTTCCCTCTCCGCCGTCAGCGACTGGAAGAACAGTGACTTTGCCCGACGAATTTTTTTCGCAGGCTTTTTTGATTACAAGTCCTGCTTCCAAAGAACTCAAACTCCCTTTAAAGGAGTCTATCAATATTAAAATATCCATACAAACCTCCTAATTAAATTTTATAACAAACGATTGCACAAATGTATGTTTTATGTAATAATATTGTTAAGAAAACAAATAAAATAATTATTATGGAGAACAAATGAGAATTTCAGACCACACAGCAAAAATGATTGTTGAAAAATTGAAAGACGTTATAGAATACGATTTGAATTTTTTTGACAAAGAAGGATATATAATTTACTCGACAAATTTCGACAGAATCGGTACATATCACGAAGCAGCGCTTCAATGTGTAAAACAAAAAAAGACGATTTACGTTGAAGATGATAAGGAATACGTCGGTGCGAAAAAGGGAATCAATGTTCCGGTCACGATTGACGATGAGATTATCGCTGTAATAGGAATCACTGGAGACAGGAAAGAGGTGATGAAATACGGCAACATCATCAAAAAAATGACCGAAATTCTCGTCAAAGAGCAACTCGTCGAGAAGAACAAACTAAAGAAAAAGGATATGAACAAGTATTTGTTTGAAAGTTTGATAAATAATTTAGAAGATTACGGCTCTTACAGATATCTTGAAAACGAACAAGAAAAATACGTGATAGTCGGCAAAAATTCTGACAGCAGATTTTTGTTGACAGATTCCGACCAAATCTATAAGGTGTTGGAAAATAATTTGTCGAATAATTTTGTTTACAGCGTTTTTTACGGAGAGATTGTCATACTATCCAACAATGTCGACAAAAAAATTATAATGAAAAAACTCAACAAAATAAAATCGCAAATTAACAGTGCGATTGACAACAGAATTTCATTCGCAATAAGCGATTCTTTTAAATTAATCAATGAGTTCAAGAAAAACTACGACAATTGTCTTGTAGCTTTGGATTGGATTGTAAATTTGGAGAAAAAAGACTACATTGTGGATTATTCGACTCTCGATTTGGGAATTTTGCTTGGAAGCATTAAAAAAGACAGAATTAGAAAATTCAAAAAAGTTGTGTTGAAAGATATTTCAGAAGAAGATTACAATATTTACAAGGATTTGATTAAAATATACGCGGCAAATAATCAGAGCATAACGAAGTGCGCAGATGATTTGTACGTTCACAAAAACACCGTTCAGTACAGATTGAATAAACTCAAAGACATAACTGGATTTGACCCGAGATGTGTTGAGGATTTCATAAGATTGTACTTGGCTTTCATATTGAATTAAAAAAATCTCCAACTTTATGGGTCGCCACAGACCTTATAAAATTGGAGATTTTATTTATGTTGAATATATTACACCTTTTTTCACTTGGTCGAAGTTCGCTGTGATTTCAGCGGATATTAGAATTATCTGCGAGGAAAGATTTATCCACACAAAAAGCGCAAACACTCCGACGAGTGGGCCGTAAGTCAATGACATATTTGAAATATTCGATACATAGAAAGAATACAATACTGTAATCAATGACCAGCCAACTGTCGCGATGACTCCTCCCATAAGTGCGGATTTCCACTTGATACTTCGTGTTGAATCGAAATCGGGAGCGTATTTGTAAAAAAGCGTGAATCCAAAAACCATCACGACAATAGGGATTAAATACCTGAAAAATTTTGCTATTATTGGAATGTTGAAATCCAAGTATTGTTCGATTAAATCGAGAATCACTCCTCCGAACGCTATGAAAACCAGCGTGATTGTCAACAACAAGACCAGCACAATTGTGAACAAAATGCTTTTTAGTTGGCTCTTGATAAATCCGTTGGCACATCTCACATTAAACGCCTTGTTCATCGCCGTAATCAATGATTTCAACGCTTTTGAACTCGACCACAACGCCACTAACAAAGAGATTGACAGTACAGATGACGACCTGTTACTTATTATCGTGTCGACGAGTGTCATCAAAATATTTCTGGTTTCTGGTGGGAAAACCTCCATAGATTTAAAAATAAAATCTATTTTGCTTGCCGCAACCATCAATACAATGTTCAACAGGACAATCAAAAACGGAACCAAACTCATTATGAAATAGTAAGTTGTTTGAGCGCTCAACAGAGAAATATTGTCGTCTTGGATAGACTGTATTAATTTTTTTATGAATAAATTTTTCTTTTCTTTTGTTCCTTTTTTCATTATTACCTCAGATAGTTTTCGAACCATTCTACGATTTCTTGAAGTCTTCTAATTCTATTTTTTGGCTTGCCCGAACGTGACAATTCGTGATTTTCTCCGTAAAACATCACAAATCTGCTGTCTACGTTGTTTAATTTCAACGCCTGAAACATTTGTATGCCTTCGGATAGAGGACATCTGTAATCTTGTGTAGAGTGGATGAAAAGTGTAGGAGTGTGAGCGTTTTTTGCATATTTTATTGGAGATTTGTCCCACAATTTTTCGTAATCTTTCAAAACAGTTTCGGTGTGGTTTTGGTCAGTCCCGAAGTAATAACCAATGTCGGAAATCAAACTGAAAGAAATCCAATTTGAAATCGAACGTTGCGACACAAAACAGTCGAATCTGTCGGTGTGAGTCATCATCCAATTTGCCATAAATCCGCCGTAAGAGCCACCTGTGTAGCCCAACTTGTCGATAGGATATTTTTCCATGACGATATCTGTGAATTTCATCAAATCGGAGTAATCAACATCTCCGTATTTTCCACGAATATCCATAAACTCGTTTCCATATCCGTCGCTTCCACGAGGATTTGTGTAGAAAACGAAATATCCCTTAGCGGACAACAATTCCATTTCGTGAAAGAGCACTTCGCCGAAGACGGTTTTCGGACCGCCGTGAACAGACAAAATTCCAGGATATTTTTTTGTTTCGTCGTAATCTTTTGGATAGATAACCCAACCTGTAAATGAGTTTTCATCATTTTCAAACTCAAACTTGTCCTTTTTGCTTATTTTGTAATTCACGCTGTTCAAATCAGTCAATTTTTCGAAATTTTTGTACACTTCTTGTCCGTGATTTTCAGTTTGCATAACACAGTACAAATCATCATTTTTCACTGAAATCATATTGATGGAATTACTTGTAGAAAAAATCGTCTCGAAATTGAAATCCAAATCCATCCTCAAAACACAGCTCTTGTAACCTTCAAGAATGATGAAATACATAAAATCATCAGTCTTGTCGATTTGACAGCCAGAGCCGTATTTCAAATCAGAGCCGATAGAATTGTACAAGCAGTAGTGTTCTTGGTTCAATTGAATGGCTTTGTTGTCTTTGACTTTGTAGATTTCACAGTCCTGATTGAGTCCGTTGTTTTTGCCATCAGTTGCGACGATTATAACCTCGTCGTTGAAGTATTTAACAGAGGCAATCATATATCCCGTTAAAATCACATTTTCTTTTCCCGAGTTCAAATCGTACTCGACCAACTCATCGTGAATATCCATCAAATTTTCGAAGGAATTTCTGGCGAAAACAATCTTGGAACTGTCGTCAGAAATATCGACAGAAGAAATATTTGAAAATTCATCCGTAAGAATGTCAAACTTGTCGATGCTCGGGAAAAATCTCACGAGTCTAGTTCTCTTCTTGTCAGTAAATCCGACGGCGTTTTCAAAAAAAGGAATTTCTGTCAACACGCGAACATCTTCGTTTTTTTCTTCGTCTTTGATTTTCAAAAGCTCATCGTGACGGTCAAACTCGTATTTTAGAATAAAAGAATCATCCAATTCGAAAAGAATTTGAGCGTTTTTTAAATTGACGCTGAACTCATCGACAGCCTCTCCACCATCTTTAAAAAGTCTATAAAAAGATGTCAGCTCATCACATTTACAATCTTTCTTGTCGGAAGATTTATCGTCATTTTTTCTGGCAATCAACAAATCGCCATCCTTCAATTCAAAAAACGAGCTGTCGCTGTTGTGATTTGTGAACTGTCTATTGCCGTTGATTTTGTAAATATTGGAATCGTATTTGTTCTCTTCTACGTTTGCCTTCGTTGTAACGCAGAAAATGTTATCAGAATTTTTCAAAGCTTTTAAATTAGATACAAATGTAAAATCCTTGAATGAATCGTAGTCAAAATATTTCATATCTTTCTCCTTTCAATTTGTTAAATAAATTATATCATATTCAATTTTTTTCAATATACTTTAGGAAATTAAAAATGCCGATGAATTTTAATGTAAATATTTTGAAAGTTGGATTATATTTATTAACTCATTGTAAAATAAATGTAATAAAAAATTTTTAGAGATGAGTTATACAAAATTTTTCCACAAAAATTTGCAAAAAATTGTGGAAAAAAGATGGCTTATTTTATGATATCCACAAAGTTATCCACATTATCCACATTTATCCACATAAATTTACCAACAATTTCCGAAAAATTGTACTGAATATTTTGTGAATATCAATTGGATAATTTACGATAAATTTATGGTAAGATATATGAGAGGTGAAAATAAGTGAAATTGAATGAAGATTTTTCAGAATTAAAACAGCGAATTATGATAAATATTAAAAGCAGAAACCTCTATTTTAAGACGATTTTTGAGTGCGAAAAGCTTTTGGATGATGATTTGTCGGCGCTAGAAGAAAAAGAATTTTTCGTGACGGAGGATTTGTTCAAATCAGAGCTTAAAAAGCTTAACAGCTACATAGAAGATTGTGCACAAGTTTCTTTGCAAAGCAAATTGTGCGAATTTGCTTTTTATTTTTTGTTGATAACTTTGGCGGGAACTGTTGTAAATTTGTTGAAAACATTCCTCGCACTGGGATTTGAGATTGTCGTTGTGAATGCAGTCGTGTTGTATTTGACGGCGTTTGCGGCTGTAATCGCAACACCTATTATAATTTACCGCAAGGAAAAGAGGTTTGATGACAAAAATTTCAAACGCATTCTGATTTTCATATCTGCTGTTGGGATTTTTTTGTTCTCGTATTTTTCGATTACTTCGGGTCCAATCAAAAAGGATTTGCTCCACTTGAACATATTCGTCTACATTTTAATCGTATTAGTCTTGTCGGCGGTGACGATTTTTTTCAGAAAATTATCTACTAAATGATTTTGACTTTTGAGTTTGGGTTTTGATTAATCTATTAATGCGATTTTTTTATATTAAATGAATTGTGCTATAATATGTGATATTGATTAATTTTACAAGAGGGGAAATGATTATGAAAAGAAATATAAATCTCATCAAAAAAGTTATGCCGTATTTCAAAAAATACAAATTTATTTTGCTTTTCGATTTGTTTTGCGCCGCATTGACTACCGTTTCGGATATGGTTTTGCCGATGATTTTGAGGCGAATTACAAATGCTGGTCTTGGCAAGTTCACATTGACACAGGAAATGGTGTTGAGAATGGCGGGGCTTTTGTTGGTTATGAAAATAATAGATTTGTTTGCGGGATATTATATGACGAGAACTGGGCATATAATGGGAGCTAGGATTGAAACGGATATGAGATACGACGTGTTCAATCATCTGCAAAAACTCTCCGATTCGTACTTCAACGAGACAAAAGTCGGTCAGATAATGGCGAGAATCACATCGGATTTGTTCGATATTACAGAATTTTCGCACCACTGTCCAGAAGAGTATTTCATAGGATTCATAAAAATCATCGTGTCGTTTTCGATACTGATTAGATTGAACAAAATCTTGACTTTGATTTTGTTCTTGTCAATTCCACTAATGATTGTATTTGCATCGAAATACAACAGAAAAATGAGAAAGGGATTTAAAGACCAAAAAAATCACATAGGGGTTTTGAACGCTGACATCGAGGACAGTTTATTGGGAGTTAAAGTTGTAAAATCATTCGCAAATGAAGATGTCGAGATTGAGAAATTCCAAAAGGGCAACAAAAAATTCTTGGACATAAAATCAGAAACTTACACTTCAATGGCGGGATTCAACACGATTACAAAAGCATTTGACGGAGTTATGTACATCATAGTCGTTTTGTTTGGAGGACTTTTTCTCGTGCAGGGGAAAATGAGTAGCGGCGACATCGTAGCTTTCATCCTCTACGTTCAGACACTACTCACAACTGTGAGAAGAATAGTGGAATTTACAGAACAATTCCAACGTGGAATGACTGGAATCGAGAGATTTACAGAGATAATGAACCAAGATATCGAAATTTTTGACGACGAGGATGCTGTTGAACTTCAAAATGTAAAAGGCAAAATCGAAATCAAAAACGTAAGCTTCAAATACAATAACAACAACGAAAATGTCCTTCAAAATATTTCGTTTACCATCGAACCCGGACAAAAAGTTGCATTGGTCGGACCTTCGGGCGGAGGAAAAACGACGTTGTGCAATTTGATTCCGAGGTTTTACGATGTAGAAGACGGAGAGATTTTGGTAGAAGGAATTGACGTTCGCAAAATCAAACTTCAATCGCTGCGTTCAAATATCGGAATGGTTCAGCAAGATGTGTATCTTTTCAGCGGAACTGTCAGGGAAAACATACTGTACGGAAAGCCAGACGCAACGGAAACTGAAGTTATAGAAGCGGCAAAAGCTGCTGGAGCGTACGATTTTATTATGAACTTGGAAAAAGGATTTGACACTTACGTCGGAGAGCGTGGGGTGATGTTATCTGGTGGACAAAAGCAGAGAATATCAATCGCGAGAGTTTTCTTGAAAAATCCACCGATTCTGATACTAGATGAAGCGACATCTGCCCTCGACAACAAAAGCGAGTCCATCGTACAAGAATCATTGGAAAATCTGTCAAAAGGAAGAAGTTCGCTAACAATTGCTCACAGGCTTACAACAGTTCAAAATGCAGATTTGATTCTCGTGTTGACAGAAGACGGAATAATCGAACGTGGAAATCATTCAGAATTGATGCAACAAAAAGGATATTATTATAATTTATACACGCAAGGTGGAAGATTATTGGTTTAAATAGAAATACCAACCGTTAAAAAAGCGGTTGGTATTTTTTTGAACATTCATCCAATTATTTTAATGATATAATTAAAATAGATATATTTAAGGAGACAACAATGGAAATCAACGACAATATTTTATTTGTAAACTCGATAATAGATGATGCAATCAAAAAAAATTCTAGCGATATTCACATTGAGCCATTCGAAGAAACTGTTCGAATCAGATTCAGAATAAACGGAAGTTTGGTCGAATACAAAACAGTGGACAAGAGTATGCACTCCAAGATAGTAACCAGAATTAAAATAATGAGTGAACTCGACATCGCAGAAAAAAGATTGCCACAAGACGGGAGAATTACATACACTTACAAAAACTCAAAAATAGACCTTCGTATCAGCATAATCAACACAATCCACGGACAAAAATGCGTAATCAGAATTTTGAATCCAGAAGCTTTTAAAATAGGAATGCAAAACCTCGGTATTTCCCAAAACGAACAACAAATTATAGAATCATTCACCAAATTTGAAAATGGAATGGTGTTGATTTGCGGGCCTACGGGAAGCGGAAAAACGACAACGCTGTACACAATGCTCGAACAAGAAAACACAATCGACAAAAACATCATCACAATTGAAAATCCTGTCGAGTACAACATTTCCGGTATCAACCAAATCCAAATCAACGAAAAAATAGATTTGAGATTTGACAACACACTGAAGTTTGTCCTCAGGCAAGACCCATCAGTAATAATGATAGGAGAAATCAGAGATTTGGAGACAGCAAAACTTGCGAACAGAGCATCAATAACAGGTCACAAAGTCTATTCGACGATTCACACCGACGATTGCTACCAATCCATAATCAGACTAATGGATATGGGAATCGAAGACTATATGATAAGAGCATCGCTCAAAGTTGTAATAGCACAAAGACTAATAAGACATCTGTGTCCTAATTGCAAGAAAAAAGTCCAACCGACAGATGAACAATTGGAAATATTCAGAGCAAACGGATTGAATCCATCAGAAATCTACGAACCGGGTAGTTGCGAACAATGCAGCTGTGGCTACGACACGAGGCTTGCAGTTATGCAGATATTAAAAATAGATGACAATTTGAGAAGTCTAATCAAAAAAGATATGGATTTGAAATCATTGAAAAACTACGGAGAAACAAATAAAATAGACAGCCTATTCAAAAAAGCACTCATCCAAGTTGCAAAAGGAAACACATCATTTGAAGAAGCAATGAGGTTGTACAATGAAGATTGAAAATTTCATAAAAGATGACAGCATATTGAAAAAAGAAATCAACTTCAAAATCTCGAAAAAGAAACTATTTTTATTTTTGAGACAGTTTTCGATACTTTTGAACGCCAAAATCCCAATCATCGAAATAGTGAAACTACTCAAAGAACAAAAAGAGTTCAAACAATTAAAACCATCACTAAACAAAGTCTACGACAATTTGAACAGTGGAATGAGCGTGACAGAAAGTTTCTCAAACGACAAAAATTTCGACGCGTTTTTCACATCAATGCTCAAACTTGGAGAAGAAAGCGGAAAGCTCGACAAAGTAATCTACGATTTGAGCAAATACTACGAAAGAACATACGACATCAACAAAAAAATACAAAACGCAATGATTTATCCGATAATACTGTCAATAACGGGAATCGTGATGCTGATATTTATGCTAAAAAATGTAATACCAACATTCATAGACTTATTCGAAAGCTCGGATATGATACTCCCATTATCTACGAGAATCTTGATTAAAGTGTCCACAATAATCAACGAAAAAGGAGCATTCATACTACTGTTAATAATCGCAGCCGCAGTAGTATCAGTTACAGCATATCGCAAAACGAAGTTCGGATATTTTGTCGATAAATTTAAAGTGACAAACCATATTTTTGGAAAACAAATTCAAATAGTAATCTCATCAGAAATCGCACGAAGCCTCAGTATCGCACACAAAAATTCGATGACAATACTAGACGGACTAGTAATAATCCAAAAATCGATGAAAAACAAATACTACAGACAAGAACTATCCGAAATATTCACCGAAATAGAATCGGGAGAGTTCACATTAGAAGAATCATTCAACAAAAGAAAAATAACACCTCAAGTCTTCAACTCAATGCTAAAAGTCGCAGAAAATACCGGAGAATTGGGAGACATATTTGAAAAATTGTCAGAATTTTATGACGGCGAAGTAGAATACGCAATAAAATCATTCATAAGCATACTAGAACCAATGCTGATAATATTTATGGCACTGATAGTAGGCATCATAGTAATATCAATCACAATTCCTATGTTTGACGTGATAAATTCATTCAATTAAATAAAAATCGAGTAACATTTTCGTTACTCGATTTTTTTGTTTTTCTGGATAAAGTGTTGCGAGATAAATTCAAAAATTATTTCACAAAACTGTTTTCGATACGTTTTTCGGTTTCCATATCGAAATACAAGATGTCGGATTCGTCAACGTAGAATGTGTACGTTTCAGACACGTTGTAATTTTTGTTTTCGAAATCTTTTATTACGATTGAATTTCCTTGAAGTGTTCCGTAGAGGTATTTCTCGGAGCCTAAGTTTTCGATGGAATTTATTGTAAGCTCAAATTTGAATCCGTTTTTTTGGTTGTCAGTAGGTTTTTCCGGTCTAAATGACATATAGAACGGTTTTTTGTAGGTGAATTTGTAAGTATTGTCGTCAAGATTCAAATCCCCGTCTACTTTTATGAAGTTTGTTGGGGCAGAGCCGATGAAGTCTGCGACGAATTTGCAGTTTGGGTTGTTGTAGATTTCGTCGCTGTCGCCAACTTGTAGGATTTCTCCTTTTTTCATCACGACGATTTTGTCGCCCATTGTCAAAGCTTCTGCTTGGTCGTGTGTTACATATATAAATGTTTTGTGCAATTTGTTTTGTAGATTTGTTATTTCTGTTCTCATCTTCAATCTCAATTTGAAGTCCAAATTGCTCAATGGTTCGTCCATCAAAAATGTGTGTGGGTGTCTGACGATACATCTTCCGAGCGCTACCCTTTGTTTTTCTCCACCTGAGAGCGACGATTTTCGCTACAGACAAGACCGATGGGCTTGCGGCGATATGTTTTTTGTGTATCCGGGAAAATCGGGAATGCCGGAAATTAGTTTGCGCTTGAAACAATTGATGTATGGAAACAAAGACTATTCGTTTTTGAGATATTGCGAGTCGAAATTGGGAAGGGATTTTGTTGTCGGTTTGGTAAAAGAACTAACTGGAAATGTTGAGGATTTGAAATACGACAGTGAAACTCGAAAACTCGTAGGTGGATACAAAGACGACTACAATTTATTGGAATCCATCAAGAAAAAATTAGCTGTAAAACTTGAAAAATTATAATTTAAAAAGGGCTGTTGATCAGCCCTTATTTTTATTCCACATTGATTACCTTGTCGAAAAGTTTGGAGTCTTCTTCGATTTTGCTGTCGTTACCAACAACGACTAAGTGATTTTCTTTCATTGCCTTTTTTATCAAACCAGAAAATTCTTTTAGTTCATCAACTGTTGTGTGAAGCATATTGTCGAGGTATTCTTCGTAGTCTTGTATTGTTTGCTTCGTCAAATACATATTTATAGCACGGGTTCCCTTAGTGAGTGTTGTCATCGGCGGATTGAATTGGTTCACAGTTCCGATGATGAATTGTTTCATTTCTTTTTCATCGAAGTTCATATTTTCAATGAATTTGTAAGTTTCATCGTAAATATCAATTGTGTGTTTGATGTTAGGGTCTCTGTAAGAGTAGACATATACAATACCACTCAAACTTACACTCATTCCAACTCCGTACGCCCCTCCTTTTGCCCTTATTTCGTTGTACAAGAAAGTAGTGTTCAAAATATTAGTAAGCACCGTTATTTTTGAATCGTACTTGAATCCGTATTTTTTCAAATCAGCAGATTTTACAACGTAGTTGACATTCGAAGATGTCTTGTACGCTTCTTTTAACTTGAAGAATTTTGAAGGAGTTCTTTTGGAAAATTTATCGTCCTTTTTAATATTCACAATCACAGACTTTTGCAATTTGTCGAAGAATTTAATTGCAGCATCCTTTTCGTTGATTACTGTTACAATCATATTTTTTCTGTTCACGATTTTCTTGTAGTATTCTCTCAACTTGTTCAAAGTCATTTCCGCTTTGTCATCGAAATCGCTCAACACGTCGCATAATTTTTCGTAATAACTAAATCCAGAGCACTCATCTTCCAACACGCTTTTTTCGGAGAATGATGCAAGAGACCTTGTGAGTGCAAATTGATTTCCAGCTTCCAAGATTTTTTGCTTGTAATCTTGCTTTAAGTTTTGAAGAATGTTTTTGAATCTGTTTTTGTCTGTGAATTTCACATTGAACAAATACTCTTCTAGTATTTTGATGCAATCATCTTCGGTGTTTTCAATCGTTTTGAAGCTGAATACGAATTTGGAGTTCAATTCACCAGTATCCTTGACATTGTTCAATAGAATTGAGGTAAAAATCCCACCGGATTTTAGATATGTTTCGGTGTACAGTTTTTTGTAATCGAAGTTTTTCGTGTCACTCAATCCGATGTAATCCGACAACAACGACAAATAGAAGTAGTCTTTTTGAGAAAAGTTCTTCAAATCAAACATAAACGATGCGTAGTGAATGTTCGATGTGAACAGATTTGGATTTAAGAAAGTGTAGTCGTCAACTTTTTTCTCTATTATCTCCACATCTTCAAGCTTTGAATCGATGTCTTCAAGCTCTAATGTTGGGATGGTGTCTTTTTGTTCTTGGGAATCCTCTTCTGATTGGAATTTTTCCAAGTTTTTGTTTAACTCTATTAGCTCGTTCAATTCTTTCTCGGACAGACTTTCCTTGTATTTTTTTAACTTTTCCTTGATTTCGTTGTCTTTTTTCAAATTAAGACCACAAGTTGCTTTCAACGACAAAATCAATTTGAAGTTGTTGTTCAATAATTTTTCTTCGATAAATTTTTCGTAGAAATCAGTGTCGATTAATTTTCTGCATTCGGCTAGAGTTTCTGAAAATTGCAACTGGTCGTAGTAGCTGTCAGTGTACATAAAACTTAGTGCTGATTTCAAGAAATATATGACACCTTTTGTGTGAAAACTTCCAGCTTCTTTCAAATCGTATTCCAATTTGTTGAGAGTTGAAGTGAGTTCGTCCTTGTCGATTCCGTTTTTTACGATGCTTTCCAATTCGCTTTTAATCAGTGACTCAAAAATCTCTGTTTTGTCAACACGAGAGTTTTCGGCGATTACTCCCATCGTGAGTTCCTGCCCATAAGAAGACACACTTTCGACAGATTCGCACAAGTTTTGTGCCAACAATTTTTCCTTTATAATCGCGGATTCATTCGAGAAAAGCACATCATTTAAAATACTTGAAACGAAAACATCTCTCACATTTGTGACATGACCAGTATTGACAGCATAAACCAACACATCTTTTCCGTCAGGATTTTCTTCTTTCGAAATATTGTATTCAACTTGAACTTTTTTTACTTTTTCAAATGGCTTTTGGTAAGCTATGTCTGAGTCGATTTTCTTGTAGTCATATTCATCCAAATATTCTGACAAATGGTCCAATTCTTCCTCGATATTTCCATTTCCGTAGAAATAAATGAATGAATTTGATGGATGGTAGTATTTGTCGTGAAACTCCAAGAATTTTTCATAAGTCAAATCTGGGATATTGTACGGATTTCCGCCTGAAGAATACGAGTAAGTCGTATCTGGGTACAAATACTTGAACAACTCGTCAAAAATAATCGTGTAAATTGAACTGTAAGCGCCCTTCATCTCGTTGTAAACAACGCCGTTGTATTTGATATCGTCGTCAACTTTTTTGATTTCGTAGTGCCATCCTTCTTGGTAGAAAATATTTTTCTTTTTGTAAACAATAGGATTGAACACAGCGTCCAAGTAAACATCGACCAAGTTTTTGAAATCCTTCGCGTTACGACTAGCGACAGGATAGCAAGTCTTGTCAGGATAAGTCATCGCATTCAAAAATGTTTGAAGAGATGATTTCACTAAATCCATAAATGGCTCACGAGTTGTGTATTTCTTAGAGCCATTTAATACAGAGTGCTCCATTATGTGAGCGACGCCTGTACTATCTTGTGGAATGGTCTTAAAAGCGATTGAAAAAACTTTGTTTTCATCGTCGTTTGAAAGCTTCAATATTTTCGCCTTTGTCTTTTCGTGTTCGAAAAGATATGCCGTTGAATTGATGTCGGACAATTCTCTTGTATCTATTAATTTAAAATTTTTATAGTTTTGCATAAAAATCTCCTTTTATTTTTTTAATATATTATATCAAATAGTGAAAACTTGATAAAGTGACAATGCCAAGTAATATAAATTCCAGTTTGAAAAATAATTTTCTGTCGATTTGGGTATAAATAATTATTCGATTGATTAAAAAAACCAGTGAAAATATTGTATATGGTATAATGAATATCAAGTGAGAGGTGAAATAAATGAAATTAATATCGTGGAATGTTAACGGATACAGAGCCGTTTGGAAAAAGGGATTTAAGGAAGCGTTCGACAGATTGAATGCAGATATTTTCTGTTTACAAGAAATCAAAATGAAAGAAAATCAAATGACCGATGAAATGAACATCGAAGGTTATCACAGATATTCTTATTCTGCAAACAAGGCAGGATATTCTGGAACTTTGGTGTATTCAAAAGTTGAACCGATTGGTGTGAGTTTTGGAATAGGAATTGAGGAACACGACAACGAAGGACGTGTGATAACTTGTGAGTACGAGGATTTTTTCTTGGTAAATGTCTACACTCCAAATTCCAAGCAAAAACTAGAAAGATTGGATTACAGAATGGTGTGGGAAGATGAATTTCACAATTATTTGAACATTTTAAGAGATAGAAAGCCTGTTATTGTTTGCGGGGATTTGAATGTGGCTCACAATGAAATTGATTTGAAAAATCCACAGTCAAACAGACGCTCGGCTGGATTTACTGACGAAGAGAGAAACAAAATGTCGATTTTGTTAAATGATGGATACATCGACACGTTCAGATATTTTTATCCAGACAAAAAGGACGAGTATTCATATTGGTCGTACTTCGCAAAGGCGAGAGAGAGAAACGCAGGATGGAGAATTGATTATTTTATTGTCAGTGATGATTTGAAGGATAATCTAGTGGATGCGAAAATTCATCAGGACATTTTCGGCTCAGACCATTGTCCGGTTGAATTGGAAATAAATTTTTAAGGAGAGGTTATGAGTAGAAATAGAATTTGGATAAGTGGAGCGAACGGAAAAACTGGGAAAGTGTTGCAGAGATATCTCGATCCGTTTGAAGACGAGGTTCTTGCAACTGACAAGGACATTGTTGACATTGTAAATTCTGACGAAACTTCAATTTTTGCAAGACGAAACAGACCGAATATAATTATAAATTGTTCAGCACTTACAGACCCTGTTTTGTGCCAAGAAAATCCTGACGAAGCTTTCAGAGTAAACGCTTTGGGAGCTAGAAATATGGCAGTGGCAGCAAATACAGTGGATGCGAAAATAATTCATATGTCCGCAGATGATGTTTTTAGTGGACAATCGAGAAGCGCTTACAGAGAATACGATACTCCTCATCCTACGACGATGTATGGAAAGAGCAAATTGATGGGCGAAAATTACGTAAGAGAATTTAGTGTCAAACATTTTATTTTGAGAACAAGCTGGTTGTTTTCTCCTGTAAACCACAGAGTTGAAGATATAATCACCGAAGCACAAAAAAATGGAAAAGTTTACGTTCCGAGAGCTCAGTATTCATCTCCTACAAGTGCGTATCAATTGGCGGAATTTATCGTGAAATTGATGAATACTTACGACTATGGAATTTACCATGCGAGTTGCGAAGGCGTTGCCAGCAGAAAAGAATTTGCAGAAGAAATTTTAAAAATCAAAGGAATTGATGCACAAGTAATTGAAGATGAAAACCTCAGAATTTCGGGATACAGACCGGATTTTACCGCGCTCGAAAACTTTTTGTTGAACACTTCTAATATCTACAAATTCACAGATTGGCAAACTTCTTTGAGAAAATACATCGAAAAAAACAATTTATAACAACAAAGAAAGGATTAGTATGAAAAAGAAAAAATTAGGACTGACAACTCAAATTTTCATCGGATTATTTTTGGGATTGTTTGTGGGAATAATTTTCAATCTATTCATTCCTTCATCTTATATAAAAGACACAATAATAGTCAACGGAGTATTTGATGTATTGGGACAAGGATTTATTAGATTGATGCAAATGCTTGTAGTACCTCTTGTGTTCTTCTCATTGGTAACTGGTGCTATGAGTATGGGAGACACAAAAAAATTAGGAAAAATCGGCGTCAAAACACTCGTGTTTTACTTGATAACGACGGCGTTGGCGATAACACTTGCACTATTGTTGGCATCATTTATCAAACCGGGTGTTGGAATTGACCTCAGCAAAGTTGCAGAAGCCAACACACAAGTGGCAAAATCAGTGTCGTTTAAGCAAACACTTCTCAATTTGATTCCGACAAATCCAATTCAAGCGATGTCTGAGGGAAATATGCTCCAAATAATTTTCTTCGCACTTCTCATCGGAATAATTTTGGCGAACTTAGGAGAAAAAGCACACAATGTGGCAAATATTTGCGAAGAGTTCAACGACATCATGATGGATATGACAATGATTGTAATGAAATTTGCGCCAATTGGAGTGTTCGCACTAATAGCAAAGACTTTTTCGAGCCTTGGATTCTCAGCGATTTTGTCGATGCTAAAATATATGCTAACAGTTATAGCGGGATTGGGATTGCAACTTTTATTAGTGTATATGGTTTTATTGACGATTTTTGCAAAAGTAAATCCATTCAAATTCTTGAAAAAATTCTTCCCGGTTTTGGGATTCGCATTCTCCACATCATCTTCAAATGCAACAGTGCCAATGAACATAAACAAATTGGAAGAGATTGGAGTTAGTAGGAAAATTTCTTCATTCACAATTCCACTTGGAGCTACAATAAATATGGACGGTACTGCTATTATGCAGGGAGTTGCGGTTGTGTTTGCGGCAAATGCTTACGGAATACATTTGACACCGCAAGATTTTCTGACAGTAATCGCAGCGGCTACTTTGGCATCGGTGGGCACAGCGGGTATTCCTTCCGTTGGTCTTATAACTTTGTCAATGGTATTCAATTCTGTTGGACTTCCTATTTCTGCAATCGCAATGATAATGGGAATAGACAGAATATTGGATATGATACGAACTGCAATCAACATAACAGGAGATGCAGTGTGCACAGTCATCGTCGCAAAAGGAGCTGGCGAAGAATATTTCGACAAAGAAAAATTTAACTCGTAAAATTAAAAAATCACAAAAAAATGTGAACTAAGTTTGTATTCTTAGTTCACATTTTTGATTTTGAAATTATAGTTCTCGAATTTTATCGACTAATTTGTCAAATTGCATTGCATGAGATGCTTTTACCAAAATCAACGTGTTGTCGACAATTAATTCTTTTAATTTGTCCAACAATTCTTGCTTCGTTTTGAAATAAAACAACTTGTCCTCTGCAAAATTGGCACGAGCTCCTTTGATTATGTTTTCTGCGAGGATTCCGGTTGCGAGGATGTAATCTATTTTTTCTGGATTGATAGATTTTCCGATGTTTTTGTGAAGAGTTACTTCGTTATCTCCAAGTTCTAGCATATCTCCGAGCACGGCGATTTTTCTCGTGTAACCGTGAAGACCGTAGGCAGTTTCGAGACAGCTTGTCAATGATTGAGGATTTGATTTGTAACTGTCATTTAAAATGTGGAATCTGTCCAGCAAAATAAGCTCGTTTCTCATTCCAGTAAGTTCTATATTTTTAAGTCCTTTTGCGATGTCGGAATAATCCAATCCCAAAAGTTCAGCGACAATTATCGACATTGTTGCGTTATACATTTGATGTTTGCCGAGCAATTCGATATTGAACACGTGATTGTTTACAGAAAATGTCGAGCCTGTTTCGTCAGCTTTTATCATTTCCATTCTGTAATCGCTGTCTGGTTTTACTCCGAAGCTTATTGTTTTTTCGGGCAATTTGTACTCTGTTTTTACTTCTCTGAGAACGGCGTCGTCGTTGTTCAATATAAACACGCCATCTTCTTTTAAACCTTCAAGGATTTCGAATTTTGCCCTTGCGATGTTTTCTCTTGTTTTCAAATTTAACAAATGGCTGTCGCCGATGTTTGTAATCATAGCGATGTCTGGATGGGCGATTTTGGTAAGCTGACTTATCTCTCCGAAATTTTCAGTTCCCATTTCCAATACGCAAACTTCCGTGTCGTCGTCTATGTCGAAAATCGTCTTTGACAATCCAATCTCATTGTTGTAGTTTTTTTGTGTTTTAACGACTTTGTATTTTTGCTTTAACAGTGAACTCATAATATCTTTTGTAGTCGTCTTACCGTTCGAACCTGTTATGCCGATGACTTTTACATCGAGGCTATTGATGTAGCCTCTTGCCAAATCCATCATAAATTCTTTTGTGTCATCGACTTCGATTACTGGATAATCGTTAATGTTTCTGTAATCTCTGTTGACTACACAACAAGAAGCACCTTTTTCAAATGCAAGGTCTATGTAGTTATTGCCATCAAAAGTGTCGCCTTTGAGCGCAATAAACATATTGTCTTTTTGAATTGTTCTTGTATCAGTAGAGATGCCCTTGACGATTATATCGTGATATTTTTCATTTATTATCGTGTTAGTAAGTTCTGTTATTGTTTTTAAATTTCTTTGTAACATAATTACCTCTCTAACTTAAATGATTTATTTTTTTCGTATTCTTCCACTGCCAAATCAATTAAATTGTCAAATACTTCCGAAACTGTCATATTATTTGTGCATTTCCACAAAATTGGAAACATCGAATGAGGAGTTAGTCCGGGAACTGTGTTGATTTCGTTGACCATTAATTTGTTGTCGTGAACGAACATATCAACTCTCGAAAATCCCGATAAGCTCATCAATTTGTAGACTTTTTCCGCCAAATGTCTTGCTTTTAATTCTAGTTGTTCATCCATTGGAAATGGTGTAAGCATTTCTGTTTTTGAATCGTTGTATTTTGCATCGTAATCGAAAAATTCTACATCGTGAATTTGGTAAACACCAGGGCGTGATGCGACTGGATTGTCGTTTCCCATAACGGCGATTTGAAGTTCAGGGCCTGTTATTTCTTCTTCTACTAAAATTCTTCTGTCGTATTGGAATGCGTTTTGAATGGCTTTTTCCAATTCTTTTTCTGTTTGCGCTCTCATAACGCCCACAGATGAACCAGCGTTACATGGTTTGACGTAAACAGTAGAAGATGTCTTTTTGAAAATCTCTTGCAAATTGTATTTTTCGTTTTTGCATAGCACGACATATTTTGCTTGTGGAATTTTGTTCAATTCGAAAATGTCATTAGTGTAGCCCTTGTCCATACAAAGAGCCGAACCCAAAACGTTACAGCCAACAAATGGCAAATCCAAAACTTTTATGAAACCTTGGATAGTTCCGTCCTCACCGTAGCTTCCGTGAATTGCAGGGAAGATAACCGTATTTTCAGGATTGATTTTTTTGATTACTTCACTGACAGATTCTATTACTGAAAGATCAGTGTTAAGAATCAATTCTTCATCTGATTTTATTTCTTCAGTGATGTTTTCTTTCATTATAAATTTTTTATCACGACGTACGAAAATCGCACTGACGTTGTATTTTTCTTTTGACAAGTTATTAATCAATGTTCTAGCGCTTGTGATGCTGACTTCATGTTCAGTGCTAGGGCCACCGTATAATACATATATATTTTTTTGCATAAATTATTGTCCTTTCTTGTGACTCATTAATATATTACTATAACTATTCGATTATATCAATAAAATCATAAATTGTTTCTTTTTTGTTGATTTTCATAAAAATACATACAAATTAAATAGGAATAATTTTTTGTGGTAAAATGTATATAGACAAATAAAATGGAGGATTTTATGGAAAAAAAAGATTTTGTCGAGCGATTTGAAAATATTTTGTTTGATTTGTTTGGGAAAAATTTGCAATCTTCTACAATAAAAGAAAAATACATAGCATTTTCAAAATTAATTATGAGAGAATTATCAGAAGATTGGAAAAAAACTTCCGAAAGGAATTTAAACAAAAGAAATGCCTACTATTTTAGTGCTGAATTTTTGATTGGTAGGTCGTTGGGCAATAATTTGTTGAATATGGGAATTGACGAAGAATACAAAAATCTTCTGTCTGATTTGGACATAGATATCAACGATTTGGAAATCCAAGAGGAAGACGCTGCGCTGGGAAATGGTGGACTTGGAAGACTTGCGGCGTGTTTTATGGAAAGTGCGGCGAGCTTGTCGCTTCCTCTTACAGGATATGGCGTGAGATATCGTCAAGGACTTTTCAAGCAGTATTTCCACGATGGTTTTCAAATGGAAGTGGGAGACAATTGGACGTTGGACAAGGACCCTTGGTCACGACGTGTAGAATCCGAATCGAAAATCATTAGATTTAAAAATCAAATTGTAAAAGCAGTTCCTTATGATATGCCTGTTGTAGGTTATAAAAACCATGTGGTAAACACGTTGAGGTTGTGGCAGGCTGAAAGCGATGACGGGTTTGATTTTCAAAAATTCAACAATTTTCAGTACGATGAGTCAGTAAAAGAAAAAAATCGAGCGGAAGATATCACGAGAGTTTTGTATCCCAACGACATTCAACGACCGGGAAAGGTTCTTAGACTCAAACAACAGTATTTTTTCTGTAGTGCTTCCGTTCAAGATATAATCGAAAAGTATGAGAAAAATCATCCAGACGATAAAATTTTCGAAGATTTTTCAAAATTCAACACGATTCAGTTAAACGATACTCATCCTGTGATTGCGATTGCTGAAATGATGAGGATATTGATGGACGACAAGAAGCTTTCGTGGAAACAAGCTTGGAATGTCACTAACAGTGTGTTCAATTACACAAACCACACTATTTTGCAAGAAGCTATGGAGAGATGGTCTATCGATGTAGTTGACGAGGTCAATCCGAGGATTATGGATATAATTTCAGAAATCGACAGGAGATTTGTCAGCGATTTGACGGGGCTTTATTATTCGATTGACAGAATCGACAATTTGAGAATTGTAAAAGATGATACAGTTAATATGGCTCATTTGGCAATTGTGACATCTATGAAGATAAACGGGGTTGCGAAAATCCACACAGAGATTTTGAAAAACGACACATTAAAGCAATGGCACGATTTGTATCCCGATAAATTTGTTAACAAGACGAATGGGATTACTCCTAGACGTTGGTTGTTTTATTCTAACCCCGAACTCACACAATTTATCACAGAGATTATCGGAGATGATTGGAAGAATGATTTGACGAAACTCAAAGAACTTGAAAAATTCCAAGACGATGAAAAAGTTTTGGACAGATTGATGGAAATCAAACTTCACAACAAAATCAGACTTAAAAAGTATATAAAAGAAAAAGAAAACATTGATGTCGATGAAAATTCGATTTTCGACATACAAGTAAAGAGACTTCACGAATACAAGAGGCAGTTGTTGAATGCTTTTCATATTTTGAATTTATATTACAAAATAAAAAACAGAGAAATCAACAACATACAAAAACAGACTTTTATTTTCGGTGCAAAGGCGGCTCCCGGATATTTTAGGGCGAAGGCTATCATTAAATTCATAAATGAGGTGAAAAACCTCGTAAACAATGATGAAGAGGTAAACAAATTTATAAAGGTTGTGTTTTTAGAAAACTACAACGTGTCAATCGGAGAACTCGTTTATCCTGCAGCTGATGTCAGTGAGCAGATTTCCACGGCGGGAAAGGAAGCTTCGGGAACTGGAAATATGAAATTTATGTTGAATGGTGCATTGACTTTGGGAACTTATGATGGAGCGAACATCGAGATTTTCAATCTGGCTGGAGAAGAAAATAATTTTCCATTCGGTGCGACAGTGAACGTGTTAAATTCCATAAGAGACACCTACAACCCAGTGGAGTTCTACTATAGAGATGCAAACATAAAGCGCGTCGTCGACACTTTACTGAGCGATTTGATAAATGACAATGGTTCATTTATGTTTTTGGATATTTACAATTCGTTGGTCAACAGAGATTCATCGCAAAAATTGGACGAGTATTTTGTTCTAAAAGACTTTAATGATTATGAAGACTGCCACGAAAAAATACTGCAAACATACGTTGACAAGAGAAAATGGGCTAAGATGAGTTTGATGAATATTGCAAATTTCGGAGAATTTTCATCGGACAGGACAATAGAAGAATACGCAAATGAAATTTGGAGGATAAAATCTAATGAAGAAGTTTAAAAAATCTGATATCAATTCAAAATCTTTTAATAAAGGGAATAAAATATTGTTTTTTTACGCAGATGGAATTTGCCCTTGTATCCCTGCAAAGAGTGACTTGGAAGATATCGAGAAGTCATTTCAAGGTGAGATAGAGTTCTACGAGTATTTTGTGAAAAAAGTAAAAGAAATCGCAGACGACGATATCATAAAACATTTTGAAGCTATGCCTTTGCCAACGACGATTTTCATAAAAGATGGCAAAGTTGCAAACAGACTTGTAGGGGATAATTCTAAGTCGGATTACAGAAACCACGCTAACAAATTACTGGAAGGAAAATAGGAGAACATCTTGGCTAATTTATTGTTTGAGGATAGGATAAACGAGATTCTCGATAATCTCAAAGAGGAAAATGAACGAGAAAGTACGAAAATTACATTTTGTTCATTTGACAAGCACCATTTTGACAAATACCAGATGACTGACATCAACGACATTGAACTAAGAGATGACAGGATTAATTGGGTTTACATCACGGGACTATCTGACACTGATAATTTTATAAAAATGAAAGAAAAGTTTAATATTCATCCTCTTATAATAGAAGATATGCTTGATGTTGAACAGAGGACAAAAATTGAAGCCTATGATGATTATTTGTTTGTGGTAAGTGACACTGTAGATTACGATATGTTCAACAGCGTAAAAGAATTGACGTTCAATCAGATTTCATTCGTGTTGAAGCACAATTTATTGGTGACAGTAGAGCAGAACAAATCTTCTTCATTTGACAGGATAATCGGTAAATTGGAGCACGCAACATTTTTTAGACCGAAGAGCACAGACGGATTGCTGCAGATTTTGTTGGATGCTTTTATCGACAATTATTTTCAAATTTTCAACCTCATCGGAGAATACATCGACGATTTGGAAGAAACTATGATGAAAAATCACGACGACGACATTTTGAACGAACTTTACACAATGAAAAAGAATTTGATTTATCTTAGGAAAACACTGTGGCCGCTTCGCTCGGTAATCAGCGAATTATCGAAATTTCGAGTTAGCCTTATAAGCAACAACACGTCGATTTATATGAGGGATTTGTACGACCACATCATTCAAATGCTCGAATTTATCGAAGTGTATCACGATATGATAAACTCAATGATTGACGCTTTCGACACGAATATTTCAAACCGAACGAACGAAGTGATGATGGTGTTAACTGTGTGGTCGACAATATTCTTGCCACTGACATTTATGACTGGCGTGTACGGGATGAACTTCAAATATATGCCTGAGCTTCAAGGAAGATACGGATATATTTTGTTTTGGATATTGGCTATTATCATAACTTCAGTGATGATTTTTTATTTCAAAAAGAAAAAATGGATTTAATACAAAGGAGTTTTTATGGAAAACAGTACTTTTTTGGCGTCTGATTATGAAAAAAATCAGATTGATGCCATCAAAAAATTACTGCGAGTTTATTACAGTGCAGACATTGAATTTAGCAAGAAATTTACGAGCATAAAACCTGATATTGACGATGAGAATTTGATAAAAATTATAAAAAAATTAGATGAAAATATCACACGAGATTTTTTAATAAAATACGCAAACGAAATAAATATGATGGCGTATAACGAAGAAAACAAGCTTTGTTTTATGTACGATGCCAACAGAAAATTCACACAAATGAGAAAAATCGCACTCACAAATTATCCGAAAGGAAAACTCTATGGATTTTGCGTTGAAAAATGGATACAAAAATGCGAAAAAATTAATTCTACATCAGCTTCTGACACTCAAAACGCGATTTTGAACACAATGCTTGATATTTGTTGCGAAAAAAAGAACATAATGGTTGTCAGGATTTCACAAGATGATTTTGATTGGACAGACGATAAGGCAATGCAAATGATGGATGAAATTGTGAGTAACATTAGAAAAGGAGATTTTTGCTGATGAAAGTTATATTGGCTGTTGACAGAAACTTTGCGATTGGAAAAGACGGCGATATGTTGTTTTCGATTCCAGAAGATATGGCGCGATTTAAAAAATTGACGACTTCTAATATTGTGATTATGGGAAGAAAAACTTTGCAATCACTTCCCGGCTCAAAACCACTAAAAGACAGAATCAATATTATCGTGACGAGTAAAGACATAGACGGATGTATTTGCGTCAAAAACAAGGACGAATTGAAGCTGACTTTAGACGAGATAAATCCAAAAAAGAAAATGACAGAGTACTTGATTGGTGGAGCGTTGACAATAGAATCGCTGATAGATTTGGTGGATGAATTTCTCATCACTTATGTAGATGAAGAATTTGAACACGATGCAAAGATAAGAAACCTGTTCGAAGATGGAGATTTTTATGTGAGCGAGGAATCTGAAACAAAAAAATACGGAAATCTGAATTACAAATACATTGTGTTCAAGAGAAAATAAGTAGGGCGACCTACTTTTTTATTGTAAAATTACTACGATTTGTCAAAATTATATTTGAATATATTGTGTTGTGATATAATACGATTACGGAGGTGTAGACAATGCGATGTCCTAATTGCAACGAAAAAGTGTTAGATGATGTGAATTTCTGTCACAATTGTGGATATAATTTGAAGCAATATAGAGAAAATTTGAATTTGCAGCGTGAAATCACGAATGATGAAGACAAAAACAAAAACAAAGACAAAGACACAAAAGATACGGACTATGAGTTTTCAAATGACGTGATGAATATTTTTAATATACAATCAAAATCCAATCAAGACGAACAAGCTGACAGGATTATTGAAGAAAACAAAGCGAAAAATCGTCCTAAAAAGATAGAAGATATTTTCCAAGTTATCAACAAAAACAATAATCAACAAAAAGATTTTAGCAATGTTTCGCAAGAAGAAAAAAATATAAATTATCAAGATTTCAATGACGACGAAGAAGACAACGACACAATTTTTATCACAAAAGGATATGACGACAATCAAAAAAAGATTAGAAGGGATGAATCCATCAAGTTTACATCGGAAAAAGAGTTTACCGTTCATAAATTCGATATGGAAGATGAAGACGAGGACGATATGGACAAATTGTTTGACAATTTGAAAATAAATTCCAAAAAAGTTTTTGACAAAGTGAATTTGTTCTTCACAAAAATCTTGACAAAAATGGTCAAAGGAAATGCAACTTATGCGATTTCTGCCAGGATTTTCGCTGTGATATTTTCGGCGGTTCCATTGTTGTTGTTCTTCATCAACACGACAAACAATTGGACATTGCTACAAAAAATGAGAGCAATCGTGGTCGTAGTAGCAGTGCTTTTGATAGATATTTTACAGAAATTATTGTCTTATAATCTTGGATTAAAGCTTTCGAACATAAAAATGTATCAACCGTTGGACAAACTGTTGAAGAAAAACATCGTGGTTTTGCTCACACTTATAGAATCCGCTATTTTAACAGTATTTGCAGTAATAACGGCAGGAGGACTTGCAGGATTTGGCTCATCCGTGTTCACCTTCACGTTTTTGGGAGCACACTCATTCGTGTACCTTTTAGTTCTCTTAATAATGATATTTTTTGCGACTGTAATGTTGAACGATAGATACGATTACGACAACTTTATGAAGGTGTACGGACTAAATGCAGCGGGAATTTTGGTGACAAGACTTGTCATATTTATGGTGGTTATGACGCTTCTTCAAAAAATATTTTTCGGATTGGCTCCGGGATTGATGTAGGTTTATTATGATATACACAGTGACTATGAATCCGTCAGTTGAATTTGTGACGGAAATAAGCAAATTTAATATCGACAAGGACAACTTATCAGAAAATGATATGATGATTCCAGCTGGAACGGGGATAAATATATCGAGAATATTGAAACAACTTGGACTTCCATCGGTAGCAACGGGCTTTTCCGGAGGATACACGGGAGAATTTGTAGAAGATTGGCTAAAAAGAGAAGATATAAAGACAGAGTTCATCAAAATAGATGACAACACAAGAATCAACATCAAAATCACAGGCGACACTTCCTCGTTTATAGAATCAAAAGGACCTAACATATCGAACCAAGAATTACAAGAATTGTTGTACTATTTGTCAAGAGTAAAAGAAGGCGACACATTGTTTCTGTCAACTGCATTTCCGAGAAACATAACAGAAACGGTGATAGAGAGAATGATTGCAATATCAAAAGCCAACAAGGCAAATTTTGTAATTGACATCGACAAATACTACCTCGAAAAATTCCTTTACGAGCCATCACTACTGGCGAGTGTGAGCGTAAAATGTCTAGCACATTTATTCAAAACAAAAATCAACACCGAAGAAGACTTGCTCGAATTAAAAGACGAAATATTTCAGTTTAAATCTAAATTCACAGTAGTTCCATTTGTGGAAGGATTTGTGTATCTTTTCGCTGATGAAAAAATCTACTCATTCAAAACCGAAAACATACCGAGCCAAAAAAAAGAATTATTTGTCGATTCAATTATAGCTGGATTTGTCGGCACATTCATCAGAACCTCAGATTGCTCAAAATCATTTAAAATGGCAAACGCCGTGGCTTCAGCAAGCAGCAAGACGAAAGATTTAGCAAAAAAATACCTAATCGAAGAATGTCTGGAAAATTCGAAAATTAAAAAAATTCAATAAAATAAAAACAAAAAAACAAGGCAATGAAAGATTGAAAATCTGTCAAACCTTGTTTTTTATTGTGTAATAAATTAAGAAATGGAGATTTATTAAAAATAAACTCGAGATATTTAAAATGATTGTACCATTGTAATATGGCAAATGCAAGTTTTTTGTTAATGAAATCAAATTCGACAAACTATTAAAAATAGGCTCATAATTATTTCCACTTTAACACAATAAAGGAAAAAAGTCAAGTAATTTTTTATGCAAAAACAAAAAAACAAAATCAAAACAAAAAAAATTCAAATGAATAAAAATAATTTTAAAAAATTTTCATAATTAATTTTAAATACGAGCAATAAGGGAGGAAACCGAAATCACAAATTTAATTTATTTTTTCAAAAAGTGCAATATAATAC
>NZ_CAMXVC010000011.1 GCF_947252345.1 uncultured Finegoldia sp. | reverse complement strand
CGTCGTGGGAGAGTAGGTAGTCGCCAAACAATTAAGGTCTAACGTGATTTAATCCGTTAGATCTTTTTTTATTTTACAAAAAAGACCTACGAGCCCACTTGTGGGAGAGCAAGACAGGAAATTTAATAATTTCATTCGCTCAGCCTCACTACAGAAATCTTCTTTTAAGAAAAATGAAATGAAGATTTCCTCGTTCGAAGCGTCGCTCATGAAAAACATTAAATTTCTGAGTTATATAAGGAGTCTGGTGCAACGAGTTGCCACGGATCTTTGATTCGTAGGAACTGGCGGCACGTAGGTAGTCGCAAAACAAATTAAGATCTAGTGATGACAATGTCCGCTAGGTCTTTTTTGTGTTGTTTTTGTCAGACAATGGTAGAAAATGGTGCAAAGATTTCGCGGGGTAACAGTTGCTAGACACACATAGCTCAATATTTGCGCAAACATCTCGCACGAATATCTAAGGTAAAATTTAATGCTCTCACTCCCTCAGCCTCACTTCGGAAATCTTCTTTTAAGAAAAATGAAATGATAATTCCCTTGTTCGAAATTTCGCTCATAAGAAGCATTAAATTTTATATGGTTATTTCCAGCTCGATTTTTGCTTTATAGTTACTTTTGTTGTGAAATTGATGGAGTGTAAGAGGAAATTATTCAGAGATTTTGTGGGATAAATATTGCAAAGAAAACACTGAGAAAAAAATTTATTAATATTTGTGCTGTGTCTTTTTTATTAACATAAATGTAAAACTGAAAATAATGAGGTGTCAATCAGAATACAAGTTTGATATAATAGTATAGTAAATTAATTTTTTTAACAATTCATAGTATATTGAAATAAGGATGGGAAATGATTATGAGAGATAATAAGTCAAAGATTTTTTTTGTTGCAGGATTTATTTGTTTAGCTGTATTGGCTATAATATTTATTAAAAATAAACCAAATCACACAAATGAAGTTAATACATGTAATTCACAACAAAAGAGTAGTGAGAGTAAACAGAGTTCAAAAAACGATAGTTCATTGGATTTGGATAGTTTTAAAAAGGCTTCTGAAAGATTAGACAGTGAGGATGTTATGTTTGCGGGAAAGGATGCTGGTTTTGAGAAGTTCTTTTCATATGGCAAACCTGTTTTTGTAAATTTCACGTGGATTGAGTGCGGACCCTGCAAGAAAATGGCACCTTTTATTGAAAGCACTTTCGATAAATTCAGAGGAAAGGCTATCATAAAGGATGTTGAAGTTAGTGTTAGCAATGATTTCGCATCACAAGCTGGAATACGAGTTACTCCGACTCAAATTTTTGTTCCACTGAAGGAAGATTTCAAGTTTTCTGAAAAGGCTAAGTCTGTTATAGATGATTACTTTCATGAGATAAAGGTAAATGGTAAAAAAGCTTTTATTCATGAGGGATTATTGAGAGAAAAAGATTTGGAAATATTGATTGCGGATATGATAAATGAATAGTATTTTAGAAATTTTGTCTAAGCTTTTAAATGATTATATTTTCATTGCACCAGTTATTGCTTTGCTGGCTGGAATTTTGACGAGTTTTCTACCTTGCTCTCTTCCGATGATACCGATTATAATAGGATATTTGTCGGGAAATAATTATGACAAAAAGATGTCTTTCAAAGTTGCATTGGCTTTTAGCATTGGTAGTATTTTAGTTTTCACTGTTTTCGGATTGACAGCGGCGATAATAGGTAAGATTTTGAATCAATTCAGCAGGGTTTTTTATATCTTAATTGGGATTTTGTTGATTTTGATGGCGTTCCAAAATTGGCATTTTATTAAAATTATTAGTCTGAATAAATCGAGTAAATTGACCAAATCCGGTATTTTTGGTGCATTTATTGCGGGTGCTTTGCAAGCTGTTTTTGCATCTCCATGTTCTACGCCGGTTTTGGTTTCATTGATGGCTATAGCTGCTAATACGAGAAATATTTTGCTGTCTATAGTTTTATTTGTTTTTTATGGAATTGGTAATTGTTTTTTGGTTTTTGTGTCAGCGTTGTTGATGGGAAAAATCGAAGAAATCATTCAGAGAGATTCTTATACTAGGATTTCTAAGGTGATTGAGATTTGCCTTGGTGTTATACTTATGTCATTTGGCTTATATTTCTTGTATCAAGGCATTTAGGAGGATATTTATTGGAAAAAGATATTTTAGTTACTAAGAAACTCCAAGATTTGAAAATAATTGCAAAAGCTGTTGGGGTTGCTGGAATCAGTAAATACAATAAGGAAGATTTGATTAAGGAAATACTCAATCAAATTGATATTAATGAGAGAAATAATTCTAGAGATGAAATTGTAGAAAATTCTCAAAATGATGATAAGGAAGTCAAAGATTCCTTGAAAGTAGAGGGGATTTTGGATTTGCACGAAAATGGGTACGGTTTTTTGCGTTCAGAGGGCTATGATTCAGGAGAAGATGATGTTTATGTTCCCCCAGTGCAAGTTAGAAGGTTTAAGTTAAAAACGGGTGATTTTGTAGAGGGATTATCTCGTGAGAAAAATGAAAAAGAAAAGTTCAATGCGTTAATTTACGTTAACAAGGTTAATGGCGATACTGTTGAAAATCTCAGAAATAGACCGGATTTTGAAAATCTAACGCCAATTTATCCGACTAAGAGATTAAAACTTGAGAGAGATTCCAACAATATTTCTATGAGAATAATGGATTTGATTAGTCCGGTTGGTAAAGGTCAAAGAGGTCTAATCGTTGCATCACCGAAAACTGGGAAGACAACTTTATTGAAAAATATTGCAAATTCGATAAGAAAAAATTATCCGAATATTCAAGTTATCATTTTATTGATTGATGAAAGGCCGGAAGAGGTAACCGATATGAGAAGGTCTGTAGAAGGCGCTGATGTCGTAGCATCAACTTTTGATGAGATGCCACAAAACCACATTAGGGTTGCAGAGATTGTCATTGAACGAGCAAAACGCCTTGTTGAACACAAAAAAGATGTTGTGATTTTGGTAGATTCGATAACGAGATTATCGAGGGCTTATAATGTTACAAGTCCTTATTCTGGTAAAACTTTGTCTGGTGGACTTGACCCATTGGCACTAAATGGGCCAAAAAGATTTTTTGGAGCGGCAAGAAATATTGAAGAAGGAGGTTCCCTTACAATTTTGGCAACGGCTTTGATAGAAACAGGTTCAAGAATGGACGATGTTATATTTGAAGAGTTCAAAGGCACTGGAAATATGGAGTTGAAATTGGATAGGTCATTATCCGAAATGCGAGTTTTTCCAGCCATTGATATTGCCAAATCCGGAACTAGAAAAGATGAATTGCTTTTATCAAAAGATGAATTATCAGCAATAAATATGATAAGAAGGCAGTTGGATTCACAAGAAAATAAAGAAAACACAGACCAAATTATTAAAATGATAAGAAACACAAAATCAAACGAGGAGTTTGTGAAGTCGATAAAAAATTTGTAAAATATACGAAAATATTTTTTTATAACGCAAATTAGGTAGACATTATCTTGTTCGTGTGTTATAATATGTAAGTCGAAAATAATTTAGAGAAAAACGAGGTGATAATATGAAAAAAGAATTACATCCAGAATTCCACGAAGCTACTGTTACTTGCGCTTCTTGTGGCAACACTTTTAAGGTAGGATCTACAAAAGAAAACATAAATGTCGAAGTTTGTAGTCAATGTCACCCATTTTATACAGGACGTCAAAGATTTGTAGAACATGGTGGTAGAGTAGAAAAATTCAAGAAAAAATACAACATGGATTAGCATTTTAGCCAGTACCGTTTAGGTGCTGGTATTTTTGTGTTAAAAAATAGATAATATAAATAGAAAAGGTAAATTTTATAAATAGAAAAGGTAAATTTTATAAATAGAAAAGGGAAATTTATTATAATGAAAAAAACAACAATTGGAGGACAAGCTTTAATCGAAGGAATCCTTATGAGAGGGCCTTCAAAATATTCAATAGCCGTTAGAAAACCAGACGGAGATATAGATTTGGTTGTAAAAAATTTAGAAAATAATAGAATAAATTTGATGAAGATTCCGTTTATTAGGGGAGTTGTCAGCCTTTACGATTCAATGAAATTGGGGATGGATGCGTTAATGTATTCTGCAAGTTTTTTTGAAGACAATGAAGAAAATTTTTTTGATAGGCACTTCAAAAACAATGCCAGAAAAGTTGAAAATATATTCCAAATAGCATTTTCGATTTTGTTGGCGCTGATATTCTTCTTTTTCATTCCAACTTTTTTAACTTCGTTTATAACCAGAAATCATTCATCTTTTGTATCTAATTTAATAGAAGGTGTGTTCAGGATTATTTTATTTTTCGGATACTTATTTATCATGTCGCATTCAAAGGATATGAAAAGGGTGTTTGAGTATCACGGAGCAGAACACAAAAGTATATTTTGCTATGAAAAAGGGCTAGATTTGACGATTGAAAATGTCAGAAAACAAATCAGACTTCATCCAAGGTGTGGAACAAGTTTTTTGTTTACAGTAATGATTATTTCAATTTTAGTACTGGGAATGGTTGGCTGGCCCAATCCACTTATGAGAATATTGTATCGAATCTTCTTACTTCCAGTAATTGTATCTTTTTCATACGAAATAAATAGATTGATAGGAAAATACGACAACAAATTGACATCAGTTCTTGTAAAGCCGGGTCTTTGGGTACAAAAATATTTCACCGTTAGAGAACCTGATGACAAAATGATTGAAGTCGCCATTACTGCACTAAAAAGTGTTATACCAGAAAAAGAAGACGAAGATATATGGTGATTTCAGACTTGTATAATTTGTTCGACAAATCCGATTGTTTGATGATTTTAGAAGAATTGTTTGGCTATAATTTTACTGATGCAATAATCCATTCAAATGATTTGATTGACTACACAAAAGCAAAAACCATCTTAGAGTACAAGAAACAATATGACGATGATATTCCAATTGAATATATTTTGGGATTCAAATATTTTTACAACAGAAAATTTTTCACAGATAGAAATGTTTTGATTCCAAGGTTTGACACTGAGATACTTGTAGATGAGATTATTAAATTAAACCGAAAATTTGATAATATATTGGAGTTGGGGATAGGTTCAGGTATTATTTCTATTACTTTGAATTTGCAGCTTCATTCTAAAGTTTTAGGTGTAGATATTAATGAAAGAGCAATACGTTTGGCAAAGAAAAATTCCGAGAATTTAAAGGCGGCGGATGTTGACTTTATATATTCGGATTTGTACGAAAATGTTGAAGGGAAATTTGATTTAATAGTGTCGAACCCTCCATACATCGACAAAGTTGATTATCGAAAACTCGGCAAAAAAATCTTAAAAGAGCCAAAATCTGCGTTGTATGGTGGAGTAGATGGGTTGTATTTTTACAGAAAAATTATTGAAAAGGCAAACGAGTATTTGAATGAAAATGGTGTAATTGCCTTTGAAATAGGATATAATCAAAAGAAAAGTATTTTTAAAATTCTCGATGAACACGGTTATATTAATCATAAGTGCATCAAGGATTTTAATGGATTTGATAGAGTAGTAATTGCGAGGAGGTAATTATGTTTGAAAATTTGGACAGTGTTGTTGATAAATTCAAAGAACTAGAGAAAAAAGTTGCTGACCCTGAAGTTATCGCTGACATGGAAAATTGGACGAAATTAATGAAAGAACACGCTGACTTAGAGCCGGTTGTCAATAAATATTTGTCATACAAAGATAATTTGAAAAATTTACAAGAAGACAAGGAGATGTTGGGTACTACTGGAGATGGTGAAATGGAAGAACTATTGAAAGATGAAATCTCAACATTGGAAGAACAAATCGAAAAAGACCAAGAAGAATTGAAGGTTTTGCTGTTGCCAAAAGACCCCAATGATGAAAAGAATGTTTTTATCGAAATACGAGCTGGTGCTGGTGGAGATGAGGCTGGACTTTTTGCTGGAGAACTTTTGAGAATGTATCAAATGTATGCGGACAAAAAACGATGGACAACTGAAATTATGGATATTCAGCAACAAGGTGTTGGGGGAATCAAGGAAGTTGTCATGATGGTTAAAGGTAAGGGAGCTTACTCTAGATTGAAATACGAATCTGGAGTTCACAGAGTTCAAAGAGTTCCTCAAACAGAAAGTTCGGGAAGAATCCACACATCTACTGCGACAGTTGCCGTATTGCCAGAAGCTGAAGATGTCGATGTGAAAATCGAGCAAAAAGATTTAAGAATAGATGTGTTCAGAGCCAGTGGTAATGGTGGACAATGTGTCAACACGACTGACTCGGCTGTAAGAATCACGCATATTCCAACAGGCCTTGTAGTAACTTGTCAAGACGAAAAATCACAAATTAAAAACAAAGACAAGGCAATGAGAGTTTTGAAATCAAGATTGTACGATTTGATGGAAGAAGAAAAAAACAAAGATAGAGCTGATGCTCGTAAATCTCAAGTTGGAACAGGAGACCGTTCAGAGAGAATTAGAACATATAACTTTCCACAAGGCAGAATTACAGACCACAGAATCAACAAGACAATTTTCCAATTGCAAAATTTCTTAGATGGTGATATCGAAGAAATGATTGATGATTTGACAAGTTACGACCAAGCAGAAAAATTAAAAATGATGAATTAAATTTAACTCGAGTTTAATAACTCGGGTTTTTTTTATTGTGCCAATAATGATATAATTGTATTATATTGAAATTTTAGGAGATAAAAATGAATAGCGAATTAATATATGAATATTTAGATAAAATTGGCCGAGATGGATACAAGTTGGGACTCGATAGAATGCAAAAAACTTTGAAAATTTTGGGTAATCCCGAAAAAAAATTCAAAATAATTCACGTTGCAGGAACAAATGGCAAAGGCTCGACTTCAACTTTCATCTACCAAACATTAAAAGAACATGGATATAAAACGGGACTTTTCACATCACCGCATATTGTTAATTTTTACGATAGAATTAAAATTGACAAGGATATCACTGAAGAAGATTTTATGAGAATTTTCGAAATAATCAAGAAGACTATCGAAGAAAATGGCATAAAAGTGTCGACATTCGAATTTATAACTTTGTGCGCAATTTATTACTTTGCCGAACAAAAATGCGAATATGTTGTGCTTGAAGTAGGAATGGGAGGAAGATTGGACGCTACAAATGCGACTGATGAGACTTTGCTATCGGTAATCACTAAAATCGGGCTTGACCACCAAGAGTATCTGGGAAACACTGTGGAAGAGATAGCTTACGAAAAAGCTTGTATTATGAAAAAAAACGGAAGATGCGTCGTTTACAATCAAAAAGAATCTGTGCTTGAAGTGTTCAAAGAAGTAGCACAAGAACGCAATACTAAGTTGTATATTTGTGATTTTAATGAAGCGAAAAATATTGAGATAAATGAAATGCACAACTCATTTGATTGGAAAAATCTTCACATAGAAACAAGATTGGTTGGGAAATATCAACTGTACAATGCGCAATTAGCATTGACGGCAATTGATATTTTGAGAGATGAATTAAACTTGACAGATGATGATATAATCAATGGATTCAAAAATGCTTACATTCCAGCTAGATTTGATGTTATTAGGCACAATCCTACAGTAATTTACGATGGTGGACACAATGCCGACGGAGTAAAGGCGTTGAAATCCTCGATTGAATCGGTGTTTGGCGATAAGAAAATAGTATTCGTGTATGGAGTGTTGAAAGATAAAGACTACAATGATGAAATAAAATTGATTCACAACAATGCCAAGGCTTTTGTTACATTCACGCCAGATTCACCAAGAGCTTTGAAAGCAGAAGACTTAAAAAAACAAATCCAAGCTTTCACGGATAATGTAGTAGCTAAATCAAATGTAAATGAAGCTGTGGATTATGCCATCGAAAACTACAAAGACGATGTGATTATTATTTTTGGAACATTATACAGTGCGGAGAAAGCTTATGAACATTTATAAAAAGGTGTTTCAAAACAAGGATGTTGGGAAGATTTTATACGACGAGCCAATGAAAAATCACACTACATTTAAAATTGGTGGTAAGTGTGATGCTATGATTTTGCCGGAAAGTGAAGAGCAAATTATAAATGCGTTGAGAATAATAAAAGAAAACAATCTTTCCTACAGAATAATCGGAAATGGTTCGAATTTGCTAGTGAGTGACGATGGGCTTAGGGAAGTTATAATCAAATTGCACGACAATTTCAGTGAAGTTTCAATAAAAGACGATGTAATGACGGCGCAATCGGGAGCGTTGCTAAGTTGTGTAAGTAAAACTGCTATTAAAAACTCTTATAAGGGATTTGAACCCGTAAGTGGCATTCCTGGGGATGTTGGCGGTGCAATTACAATGAATGCAGGCGCATATGGAACAGAAATAAAAGAACTTGTGAAAAGAGTCAAAGTCATAGATAATGATTTGAATGTAAAATATCTGGATTGTGAGCAAATGGATTTTTCATATAGGCACTCCAGAGTTCAAGATGAAAAACTCGTTGTTTTAGCGTCTGAATTTATGCTTGTAAAAGGCGATAAAGAAGAAATTTTGCATAACTACAACGACTTCACTGAAAGAAGAACTTCCAAGCAACCACTTGAACTTCCTTCATGTGGTTCTGTTTTTAAACGTCCCGAAGGTCACTATGCCGGTCAACTAATAGATGAAGCTGGATTGCGAGGCTACAGATACAACGACGCGATGGTAAGCGAAAAACACTGCGGATTTATAGTTAATGTCGGAAATAGCAGTTGCGACGATGTAGTCAAAGTCATAGAACACGTTCAAAAAACTGTATTTGAGAAATTTGGAGTAAAATTAGAACCGGAAGTGAGAATTATCGGTGGAAAATAAAATCAAACTAACAAGAGAATATCATGTGCACTCCGTTTACAGTCGCAACAATCATGGCAAAAGTACAATCGAAGAAATAGTCGAAGAAGCGCGATTAAAAAAATTGAAGACAATTAGTATCACAGACCATGGTCCAGGTCATATGATGTATGGAATTAAAAGAGAATTAATTCCGGTGCAACGTGAAGAAATCGACAAACTCAAAGAAAAATACGATGATATTGAAATTTTGATGGGTGTAGAGGCAAATGTAATCGGATATAACGGAGAGATAGATATAAGAGAAGAAGAAAAAAAATACTTCGACTTTATCAATGTCGGATTTCACAATGGAGTAAAATTTGTAGATGCGAAATCTTTTTACAATTATCATATTTTAAAAAAATTGAGTAAATTGAGCAAATCAAAAAGAAAAGAGATGATTGAATTAAATACAAATGCAATGATAAAAGCTTTAGAAGATAATGACATTTTTATAATAACTCATCCAGGAGATAAAATAGATGTCGATATTGAAAAAATCGCAAAAGTATGCGAAAAAACAAACACAGTGATGGAAATAAACAATCACCACGCACATTTATCCGTAGAAGAAATCAAAATTTCTTCACATTATAATGTTAAATTTAGTTTAGGAAGCGATGCACATCACAAAAAAGACATTGCAAACGTAAGTAACAGCATCAATAGAGTTATTGAATCGGGATTGGATATTGACAGGATTATAAACATCAATTAGGGAGAATAAATGGAAGTTGTAATAATTACAGGTATGAGCGGAGCAGGCAAGAGCGCTAGCAGTGATATTTTTGAAGATTTGGGATATTATACTCTGGACAATTTGCCGCCATCTCTACTTCTCAATTTTATAGATTTAACCGCAAAAAGCAAGAAAAAAATCAACAAGATAGCGTGCGTAGTCGACATCAGAGGAGGAGTGTTCTTTGACGATTTGATGAAGTCGATATCCCTATTGAAAAATCAAAGCATAGATGTCAAAGTTTTGTATTTAGATGCACAAGATGAGATTTTAATCCGAAGATACAAAGAACACAGAAGACCGCATCCTTTGGCAATAAAAGGCACGTTATTAGAGGGGATTTCCAACGAAAGAGAGCTTCTAAAAGAAGTGAGAAATTCTGCCGACACAATTATTGACACATCAAAATTGACTCTTGGAGAACTCAGAAGAAAAATTTTATCGGCATTTTCATCAGAAAACGCAGAAACCAGAATGGGTATTTCTGTAGTGTCTTTTGGGTTTAAACACGGAATACTATTAGACGCTGACTTGGTGTTTGATGTAAGATTCTTGCCAAACCCTTATTACATCGATGCTTTAAAGAAGTCATCTGGACTAAATTCTGATATCAAAGAATATGTATTCGGATTTGAAGAGGCAAATACATTTTTAGAAAAACTATTAGAAATGTTGGAGTTTTTGATTCCAAAATACTCCAAAGAAGGCAAAAACAGTTTGGTTATTGGAATAGGATGCACCGGAGGAAAACACAGATCAGTTGCAATTGCTCAAGCGTTAACCGAAGGACTTGAAAAAAATGGAGAGAAAGTTTATGTTTCCCACAGAGACCAAAAATTCTGGTAAAAAAATTGTAACTATTGGTGGTGGAACAGGCAACTCGATTTTGCTTAGAGGGGTCAAAAAGTACACTTCCAATATAACAACAATAGTCACAGTAGCTGATGATGGAGGAGGAAGCGGAGTTCTCAGAGAAGATTTGGGAATGCTTCCGCCAGGAGACATCAGAAACTGTTTGTTGTCACTCGCAAATACCGAGCCAATAATGCAAAAGTTGATTAACTACAGATTTTCCAATGGACAATTAAAAGGACAAAGCCTTGGCAATTTATTGCTTGCAGCGATGAATGATATATGTGGGGATTTTGAGGTAGCAATCAAGGAAATGAGCAATGTACTCGCTATAACAGGCAAAGTGTTACCCATGACACTTGATGACGTTAAATTATTTGCAGAATTAGAAGACGGCTCTACAATTGAAGGTGAATCAAACATAACATTTTTAAATCGAAAAAACGGTGGTAAAATAAAAAGAGTATACACCTCGCCGAAACTAATCCTTCCACTAAAAGAATCCATTGATAGCATAATGCAGGCAGATATGGTTCTTTTAGGGCCAGGTTCACTTTACACTTCTATCATTCCAAATCTTTTAGTAAACGATATATCACAAGCACTAAAAGAAACCAAAGCTGACGTCATATATATTTTAAACATAATGACTCAGCCAGGAGAAACAAACGGATACAGCGTTACAGACCATGTCAAAGCTATAATTAATCATGCAAATTCTAATATCATAAACAAAATTGTAGTAAACTCACAAGAAATTGACAAGTACGCAAAACTGAGATACAAGTCAACAGAAAACTCTACTCCAATATATATGACACAAAAAGATTATATAAATATGGATGAACTTGGAATTGAAGTAATCGAAGCTGAAATATGCGACATAAAATACGATTATATAAGACACGATTCAAATAAATTGATGAAAATTTTATTGGAAAGAAATTAATTATGAACACAATTATAGAAAATTTATCAGGGGATAATAGGCTAAAAGCACTGGAAAAAGCAGCTGAATTGATTAAAAACGGTGCTGTTGTAGCTTTTCCAACAGAAACAGTTTACGGACTAGGAGCCAATGGACTCGATGAAGAAGCTTGTAAGAAAATATTTGACGTAAAAGAAAGAAAAAGAGACAATCCTCTTATTCTCCACGTAACAAACGAAAAAATGGTAGAGGACTTATCTTCTGAAATCACACAAGACCAAAAAAAGCTAATGAATAATTTGTGGCCAGGTCCACTCACAATAATATTTAAAAAAAGTGACAAAGTAAATGATGTTGTAAGCTGTGGCGGAGACACAGTAGCAATTAGAAACCCATCAAATGAAATTGCAAGATTTCTGATAGACAAGTCAAAATGTCCAATAGCAGCACCATCAGCAAATAAATCCGGAAGGCCATCACCGACAAACGCACAAGATGTTTACAGCGATATGAAAGGTGAAATAGAAATGATACTAGATGGAGGAAGTTGCAACATCGGAATAGAATCCACAGTAGTAGATTTGACAGAAAAACCATACACAATATTAAGACCGGGGTTTTTTACAAAAGAAGACTTAGAAGAGTATCTGGATGAAGTTGTTTACGACAAATCATTGATTGATTCAAATACTATTCCAAAATCTCCGGGACAAAAATACAAGCATTATGCCCCAAAAACAAAATTAATTGTAATAAAAGGAAATATGAACAACATAGAAAAATTTGTAGGCGACTTGGGGATTTGCCCAGATGAAATTGGTTTTATTTTATCTGAACAGACAGCTCAGAAATTAAATTACAAAAATATTGAAGTGATTTCAAAAAGAAATGAATTTATGAAATTTGCCCACAATATTTTTTCGTACCTAAGAAAATTAGACAAACTCAACTATAAACTGCTAATTTGTGAGGGAGTCGTCGAAGAAAAAATGGGTATAAGTATAATGAATAGGCTTAAAAAATCTTGTGCCAATAACATAAAAGAAATTTAGTGTGTTATAATAATAGGTATAAAGTTTATTTTATAGGAGGAATTATGAGTAAAGTAACTGTATTTGATCATCCATTGATTAAACACAAATTATCAATTTTACGTGACAAAAACACAGGCAGCAATCAATTCAGACAACTTGTTTCAGAAATTGCTACATTAATGTGCTATGAAGTTACCAGAGACTTTAAATTGGAAGATTGTGAAATAGAAACTCCAATTGCAAAAACAACTGGACAAACATTGAGAGGCAAAAAATTGGGAGTAGTTCCAATTTTGAGAGCTGGATTGGGAATGGTTGAAGGATTTTTGTCAGTGTTACCTGCAGCAAAAGTAGGACATATTGGTTTGTACAGAGACCCAGAAACTTTAAAACCTGTTGAATACTACTGCAAATTGCCAAAAGACGTTGAAGAAAGAGATATAATCGTCGTAGACCCAATGCTTGCAACAGGTGGTTCAGCAGAAGCTGCAATTACTTTCTTAAAAGAACATGGATGTAAAAATATAAAACTCGTCAACATCATCGCAGCTCCAGAAGGAGTTGAAATGATTAAGAAAACTCACCCTGATGTGGATATATATGTGGCTGGACTTGATGAAAAATTAAACGAACACGGATATATCGTACCTGGATTAGGAGATGCAGGGGATAGATTATTTGGAACTAAATAGTATTTGCTATTAGTTATATATTTATGGTTTTAGGATATTTCAACGTATGCTAAAACCATCTCTAATTAGGAGGTGAAACAATGTCAGATACTGCTATATCTAAAATTAAAGAAGCTGAAGAGAAGGCTAGGCTTTTTGTCAATGAAGCTAACGAAAAAAGAAAGAGTATAATAGAGAGTGCTACTTCAGAAGCGTTAGAAAAATACAGCAGCATTATAAGTGAAGCAAATTCCAAGAGAGATGAAAAATTAGAATCCTCAAAGCAAAAAGCGATAGAAGATTCAAAAGAACTTGAAAAAAAGGCATCCATTTATAATGATAGTATTAAAAACATTGACAAAGATACAGTTGACGGACTTGTAAACAAAATCGTTGAAAGGATAGTGAGTTAATGGCTATTGTAAAAATGAGCAAATTTGATTTGTATTCATTTGATTATGATAGAGAGAAATTACTCAAGAATCTTCAAAAATTCAATTATGTTCATATAGATGAAAATAATGTTGAAGATGAAAACAGCTTGCTTACAAAGTTGGACAATTCTGAAAATTTGGTTGATATCAGTGAAAAGCTTACCAAAACGAATTGGGCTATCAATTTGTTACAAAAGTATGCTGAAAAGAAAAATACTTTTGAAGCACTTAAAGAAGGTAAGAAAACATTTAAGCTTGAAGAAATCAATCAAAAAGCGTTGGCGTTTGACTTTGAAGCTCACTACAGTGAACTATCTTCATTGGATAAACAACTAAATGAACTGGATCAAAACAATCAAATGTTGAATCAAAAGAAATCCGAATTAATTCCTTGGGAAAATTTGGATATCGATATTTCGAAGATTGATGATTTTGATAGGGTAAAGGTTGTTACAGGGACTGTGAGCGATAAATTTATTGACCAGTTGAAGGTAAACACAAAAGACATTGAAGATATTTACATCGAAGAAATCTCTCGTAATCAAGGATTTGTTTATTTGCTTGTAATCTCAAAGAATTTTGAATCTGTTCAAGATGTTCTGAGAGATAATGGATTTGTAAACATCAATATCAAATCTAAAGGTTTTGTAAAAGACGAAATCAAAAATATTGATGATAACATTGTCACTAACAAGCAAAAACACGAAGAAATTGAAAATCAAATCAAATCCAAAACAAATTTGATTGAAAATTTTATGATTTATCATGATTATCTCGAAAACAACAGCTTAAAAGAAGAAGCTACAAGTAAAATTAAGAAAACAGATAAGATTGATATAATCGAAGGATATATTCCTACCGAAAAAAAAGCCGATTTTGAAAAAGTAATAGTAAATTCTTTGGACAACAAGTATTATTTGGAAATCAATCCAGCAGATAAAGACGATCCAAAAGTACCTATTATTTTAAAGAACAAAGGTTTTTCAAAAGCTTTTGAAAACATCACAGGAATGTATTCTTTACCAAAATATAATGAAGTAGACCCTACTCCATTATTAGCACCATTCTATTGTTTCTTTTCTGGAATGATGATAGGAGATTTAGGTTATGGACTTATTGTATTTCTAGCAATAATTTTTGCATTAAAAGTTTTTAATCTTGACGAAAAGAAAAAACAATTTTTGAAATTCTTTATGTTCATATCTATCACATCAATGTTTTGGGGATTCATATATGGTTCGTTCTTCGGAGGAATTGTTCCTATGACTCCAATTCTTGACACAAGTAAAAATGCGATGACATTGATTGTTCTTTGTTTAATCTTTGGTTTTATACACTTGTTCTTTGGACTTGGTATAAAAGCATATATGCTTATTCGAGACCATAAAGTTATGGATGCGTTTTATGATGTGGGATTGTGGTATTTAATTATAGTTAGTTTAGTGGTTTTATTAGTTGGAAAATCATTGTCGATTCCAGCTATTGGATTAACAATTGCAAAATGGATTGCAATAGCTTCAGCAGTGGGAATTGTTCTTACAGCAGGAAGAGATGCTAAAAGTGTCGGAGGCAAATTAGGCTCAGGATTGTATTCGTTGTATGGAATATCTAGCTGGATTGGGGATTTCGTATCTTATATGAGACTAATGGCACTTGGCTTATCTGGAGCATACATTGCAGTTGCAATCAATATGATAGTAAAGATGATGGCTTCTTCGAGCATAATCGGTTTTGTATTTGGACTTATAGTATTTGTCGTATTCCAAGGATTCAACGCATTCTTGTCATATTTGTCAGCTTATGTTCACTCTGCAAGATTGATATTTGTAGAAATGTTTAATAAATTCTACGAAGGCGGCGGAGTACCATTTAAAAAACTTATAACAGAATCAGAATATTTTAACATAACAAATAAATAGGAGGATATTATGGAAAAATTCTTTTTAGAAAATGGTGGATTAGTTTTAGGAGTATTATCAGTAGTAATAGCAGTTTTATTCTCAGGAATGGGCTCTGCAAAAGGTGTAGGAATGGCAGGGGAAGCTGCAGCTGGAGTAGTTATTGAAGAACCAGAAAAATTCGGTAAATCATTAGTACTTCAATTATTGCCAGGTACACAAGGTTTGTATGGATTTGTAATTGGTATATTGATATTATTCAAATTAGTTGGTGGAAATGTTTCATTAGCACAAGGTTATGTATATATCGCAGCAGCTTTGCCAGTAGGTGTTGTTGGATATTTTTCAGCAGTAGCTCAAAGTAAAGTAGCCGTAAGTGGTATCAATATCTTAGCAAAGAACGAACCTCAACAAGCAAAAGGTATTATCTATGCGGTAATGGTTGAGTTATATGCCATCTTAGCATTCGCTATTTCTTTCTTATTGATGAACCAAATCCAAGCTTAGTGGTGATTTAGATGTCTAATTTAGATAATATAATTAATGAAATTCTTGAAGATGCCAAGAAAGAATCCCAAAAGATTGTAGACCAGGCAAACCAAGAAAAAGAAAAAATCATTGAAACTAAAGTAGACCAGGCAAACCAAGAAAAAGATACAATATTAAAAAAAGCAGAATCTGAAGCAAAAAGCGTGTACGATAGACATCTATCACAAGTTGAATTGAAATCTAGGGACAGCGCTCTATTTGCTAAACAAGAAGTAATCGACGATATATTAGAAAAAGTCAAAGACAAATTGAAGAATTTGCCTACTGAAGATTATAAGAAATATTTAAAATCAACTTTGTCAAAAATGGATTTGTCAAATGATGATAAATTAGTATTGCAAGCTGATAAATACGATAGTCTTAAAAATGAGGACTTTAACATTGATATTTCTGAAGAAACTGTTGAAAGCGGATTTTGTATTAAAAGAGGTAATGTATTAATTAATAATAATTTTTCTTCTCTGGTTGATTCAATGAAAGATGAATTGGAAGTTGAAATTGCAAAAACTCTTTTTAAGAAGTAGGTGATTATATGAAAAAAGAAGATTTCATACACCAATCTGCAATAACTCGTGTAAAAGAAAAAGAACTTTTGACAAGAAATGATTATGAGAGATTGATTGATGCAACTAATCTTGATGAAACTGTAAGATTGTTGTCCGATACAGTCTATCAATCAGAATTTGCAATGCTTGATAAGTACGAACACTATGATCAAGCCCTAAAAAACGAGTTAAAAAAGACGTATAAATATATGTATGATATGAGTGATTTTCAATACCCAGTGGATTTGATGGCATTGAAATACGACTATCATAATTTGAAAGTTTTAATCAAAGAATATCTAAAAAAAGAAGATTTCTCACATATGCTTAGTGAGATTACTAGAATAGAATATAAAAGTATTAGAGATTCTTTGAGAGAAAATACTGAGACAGAGTTTGAACACTACGACAAGGTTATCAGACAATCTATAAATGACTTTGAAGAAAACAAAGACCCACAAATGATTGATATTTTTGCCGATAGAGAGTATTTCGAAGAAACATCGGAAATTGCAGAAAAAATAGATTCGAAATTGATTAATGAATACGTAGAAGATTTGATTGATTTTACAAATATCAAGACACTACTAAGGGTTCAAAATCAAAAGAAGAATCTCGAATTTCTTAAAAAAGTAATAATTTCTGGTGGAAGTATTGAATCAGAAAAATTCGAAGCACATTTGCACTCTGAAATCACAGAAGATAGTTCTTTATTTAAACAAGCGAGAATTTACTACTCTGTAAAAGACGCTATTTCTGAGTACAAAAAATCAAATAGCTTATCTGCTTTTGAAAAAGCTATGGATGATTATTTGATGGAAAAAGTCAAAGAAATCAAAAAAGTGACATATGGAGCTGAAGTTTTGTTTGGTTATTTGTTTGCAAAAGAAACAGAAATTAAAAATTTGAGAATTATTTTCGTGGGTAAGATTAACTCATTAAAACCTGATTATATCAGAAGTAAGTTGAGGTTAAGTTATGCGTAAGAAAGTAGCTGTAGTAGGTGACAGAGATTCGGTATTGGTCTTTAAAGCTTTGGGAGTGGATGTATTTGAATCTATTGAAAGCACAGATGCTAGAAAAACGGTCGATAGACTTGCCAAGGAAGATTATGGTGTAATCTTTATAACTGAACAAATTGCAGCAAAAATTAAAGAAACGATAGATAGATATAATGACAAAGTTTCACCAGCTATTATTTTGATTCCTTCAAATCAAGGTAGTTTAAATATTGGTATGAAAAGAATCAATACTAATGTTGAAAAGGCTGTTGGAGCAAACATTTTGTAAAGGAGAGCTTATATTGAAAGAAGGTAAAGTATTAAAAGTATCCGGACCTTTAGTAGTAGCAGAAGGAATGGAAAACGCAAGCGTATATGACGTGGTTGAGGTTTCAGACGATAAGCTCATTGGAGAGATTATTGAAATGAGAGGCGATAAAGCCTCAATTCAAGTATATGAAGAAACAACTGGAATTGGCCCTGGAGATAAAGTTGTATCTACAGGTCATCCACTTTCTATTGAATTAGGACCTGGAATATTAGAGCAAATGTTTGATGGTATTCAAAGACCATTAAAATCATTGCAAGAAAAAGCAGGTGACTTCTTGTTGAGAGGCGTTAGTGCTCCATCATTGAACAGAGAGAAAAAATGGGAATTTAAACCAGTGAAATCTGTTGGAGATGAAGTAGAAGCAGGAGACATTATTGGAGAAGTTCAAGAAACTGAAGTTATTCTTCACAAAATAATGGTACCGGCAAATGTTTCAGGTAAAATAAAATCAATTGAATCTGGAGAATTTACTGTAGAACAAACAGTTTGCGTAATTGAAAAAGACAATGAAGAAATTGAAATCAATATGATTCAAAAATGGCCTGTAAGAAATGGTAGACCATACAAAGAAAAAGAAGATCCAATCAAGCCTTTGATAACTGGTCAAAGAGTAATAGATACATTCTTCCCTGTTGCTAAAGGTGGTACAGCAGCAATTCCGGGACCATTTGGTAGTGGAAAAACCGTAGTTCAACACCAATTAGCAAAATGGGCAGACGCTGAAATAGTAGTGTATGTAGGTTGTGGAGAACGTGGTAACGAAATGACAGACGTTCTTAATGAGTTTCCTGAATTGATTGACCCTAAGACAGGACAATCATTGATGAAGAGAACAGTTTTAATTGCAAACACATCAAATATGCCAGTAGCTGCCAGAGAAGCAAGTATCTACACTGGAATTACAATCGCTGAATACTATAGAGATATGGGTTATTCAGTAGCTATGATGGCTGACTCAACATCAAGATGGGCAGAAGCTCTTCGTGAAATGAGTGGTAGACTTGAAGAAATGCCTGGTGATGAAGGTTACCCTGCATACTTAGCATCAAGAATTGCTGATTTCTACGAACGTGCTGGTAAAGTAAAATGTCTAGGTAGTGACGGAAGAGATGGTTCATTGACGGTTATAGGTGCGGTATCTCCTCCAGGTGGAGATATTTCAGAACCAGTTACTCAATCAACACTTAGAATTGTAAAAGTATTCTGGGGATTGGACTACGCATTGAGTTATATGAGACACTTCCCAGCTATAAACTGGATTAACTCTTACTCTTTGTATCAAGATAAGATTGACGAATATTTGGATGCGAATGTAGATAAAGATTTTTCAAATTACAGAAAACAATCAATGAAGCTTCTACAAGAAGAATCATCATTATTAGAAATAGTTAGATTGGTTGGTCGTGACTCATTGAGTGATGTTGACCAAATTAAATTAGAAACATCTAAATCTTTGAGAGAAGATTTTCTTCAACAAAACGCATTCCATGAAACAGATACATTCTGTTCATTGCAAAAACAAGCTAGAATGTTGGATTTGATTCTTACATTCCATGAAGAATCTTTGAAAGCTTTGGATGAAGGTGCTTATGTATCTGAAATTTCAAAACTTCCTGTAAGAGAAAAAATCACAAGAGCAAAAAATATTCCAGAAGATAATTTGGACAAATTTGATGAAATAAAACAAGAAATCAAATCACAAATTGCCGATTTAGTTAATGGAGGTGAACGTTAATGATTAAAGATTATAATTCAGTAACAGAAGTAGTCGGACCATTAATGGCGGTAGAAGGTGTAGAAGGCGTTAAATACGACGAACTTGTTGAAATAGAATTACAAAGTGGCGAAAAAAGACGTGGACGTGTTGTTGAAATCGACCACGACGTAGCAATGGTTCAAGTATTCGAAGGTACAAAGGGAATCAACCTAAAAGAGACAACAGTAAGATTTTTAGGTAGACCTTTGGAACTTGGAGTATCAGAAGATATGATTGGTAGAGTTTTTGATGGATTGGGTAGACCAATTGACAATGGTCCTAAAATTATCCCAGAAGATAAGGTTGATATCAATGGTTCATCTATCAATCCAGTATCTAGGGACTATCCATCAGAATTTATCGAAACAGGTGTTTCTACAATAGATGGTTTGAATACTCTTGTTAGAGGACAAAAGCTTCCTATATTCTCTGGTTCAGGTCTTCCTCACAATAAATTGGCAGCACAAATCGCTAGACAAGCGAAAGTTTTGGGTAAAGACGATAAGTTTGCCGTAGTGTTTGCTGCGATGGGAATAACATTCGAAGAAGCTCAATATTTCATCGGAGATTTCAACAAAACAGGCGCGATAGATAGAGCTGTATTGTTTATGAATTTAGCCGATGACCCTGCAATCGAAAGACTTTCAACTCCAAAAATGGCACTTACTTGTGCTGAGTTCTTGGCTTTTGAAAAGGGAATGCACGTACTTGTAATTATGACAGATATGACAAACTACGCAGAAGCACTTCGTGAAGTATCTGCTGCCAGAAAAGAAGTTCCAGGACGTAGAGGATACCCAGGATATTTGTACACTGACCTTGCTACATTGTACGAAAGAGCTGGTAAAATTGTGGGAAGAGAAGGTTCGATAACACAAATTCCTATATTAACAATGCCAGAAGACGATATCACTCACCCAATTCCAGACTTGACTGGTTACATTACAGAAGGCCAAATAATTCTTTCTCGTGAATTGTACAAGAAAGGTTATGAGCCACCAATTAATGCTATTCCATCATTATCAAGATTGAAAGATAAAGGTATTGGTAAAGGCAAGACAAGAGAAGACCACGCAGATACAATGAACCAAATCTATGCAGGTTACGCATCTGGACTTGATGCAAAACAATTATCTGCAATTCTTGGTGAATCTGCATTAAGCGAATCAGACAAGGCATTTGCAAAATTCGCAGAAAGATTCGAAAGAGAATACGTAGATCAAGGTTATTACACTGATAGGTCAATTGAAGAAACTCTTAATATAGGATGGGATTTGTTGAAAGAAATTCCACGTACAGAATTGAAGAGAATCAAAGATGAATTAATCGATAAATATCTTGGAAACGGTGAAGGGACTGATGAGTAATGGCAAGACTCAACGTCAATCCAACGAGAATGGCTCTATCGGAGCTGAAAGCTAGACTTAAAACATCTTCAAGAGGTCATAAGTTACTAAAAGACAAACAAGACGAACTTATGAGACAATTCATCGACATGATAAAAGAAAATAAAGCTCTAAGAGAAAGAGTTGAAGCAAAACTTCAAAATTCATTCAGCGATTTTCTAATGGCGAGTGCAATAATGAGCCCAGAGTTTTTGGACGAAGCTGTTTCGTTTCCTAAAACAAAAGTAAACGTAGACATCGAAACAAAAAACGTAATGAGTGTAATTATTCCACAAATGAAGTTTACTCGTGAAGGTGAAGCTGATTCTAGTGAAATATATCCTTATGGATATGCACAGACATCTCAAGATTTGGATTTGGCTATCGATTCATTAAATTCAGTAATGGATGAAATGCTAGAACTAGCACAAATCGAAAAAGCTACTCAGTTGATGGCAGATGAAATTGAGCAAACGAGAAGAAGAGTCAATGCTTTGGAATACAGAACTATTCCTGATTTGGAAGAAACAATTAAATATATCAGAGCGAAACTTGACGAAAATGAACGTGCAAATATCACTAGACTTATGAAAGTAAAAGATATTATAGCAAAACAAGAAAGCTAATAAATTAAAATTAGACTGCATTTGATAAATAAAATTATTAAATGCAGTCTTTTTTTGTTTTTTGGATAAATTTTTTTGAAAATTTCGCATAAAATTTTGATTAGTTATGTTGATAATATTTATTTACTATGCTATTATTTTAGTAGTATTGATCTAAGTTTGAAGGATAAATGAAAAAATTTTTTATCAGATTTAGTTATTTAATTTTTGAACTATTTTAAAATATTGTTTTTTATTAAAAATCGCTTTTAATTAGAATTTTTTAAATATAAAACTTTATACTTGGAAAGGGACTGCTCAATGAAAATTACGATAGATTATAAGAAACAGTTATTGGATATGATGTTTGATATTTACATAAAAGGCCATAACAGTGAAAAAGATTCGATGGAAAGCCTAAGGCTGTATTCTCACAATAGATTGGAAAATTGTCAGAATAAAGATAAAAGAAATTTTTGTTCATCATGTTCAATTCGATGTTTCAGCAAAAACAGAAGAGAAGATATCAAGAGAGTTATGAAATATTCAGGGCCGAGGTTGGTTTTTTACAGACCATTAGCTCTTCTCAGACATACATTTAATCACTTTTGGAGGAATTTAAATGATAAATAAAAGACTTATTGCTATGATGAAAGATTCAACAAAATATGTTTTGTACACTGTTTTATTAAACTGGATTGGGCTTGTATTTAATGTTATTTTTGTAATAACGATTTCAGGCGTTATTCAAAATATTTATGAAAAAAAAGAAATTGGAGACTCATTTTACATTTCTTTGGTTATTATGATTTTGACAATAATTGTAAGGTATTTTACAAGTTATAATAGTCATATTCTATCGCAGAAAGCATCTGTTATTGTGAAAAAAGAGTTGAGACATAAATTATACGAAAAATTACTTAGCTTTGGTACATCATATAACAAATTCGTAAACACGTCAGAATTATTGCAACTTGCAGTCGATGGAATAGAACAACTTGAAATGTATTTTGGTGGATTTTTACCTCAGTTTGGATATAGCATTCTTGCACCAGTTACTCTATTTGCGGTACTTATGTTTTTTTCGCCAAAGGCAGCTTTGGTGATGATAATAGCAGTTCCGTTGATTCCATTATCCATAGTAGCAATTATGAAATTTGCAAAAAAACTTTTGGGAAAATACTGGGGAAATTACGCAAGTTTAGGACAGACATTTCTTGACAATGTAGCTGGTCTTACTACATTGAAGATATATCAAAGAGATTACGACTACGAGAAAAAAATGGACAGGGAAGCTGAAGATTTCAGAAGGATAACGATGAAAGTTTTGAGTATGCAGTTAAATTCCATTACGGTAATGGATGTAATCGCATTTGGAGGAGCTGCAATTGGTTCTATCATATCAATAGTTCAACTTGCAAATGGTCAAATTTCACTAAAATCTGCGATTATTGTGATATTACTTGCAGCGGATTTCTTCATTCCACTAAGGCAACTCGGTTCGTTTTTTCACGTATCAATGAATGGTATGGCAGCGAGCGATAAAATATTTAAAATACTTGATTCTAATATTGAAGAAAGAGGGGATAGAGAGTTTCCGAGAGAACTATCTTCTATTAAATTTGAAAATGTGGATTTTTCATACGATGGTAATAGAAACATAATTAATAATTTGTCTTTTGGTATAAGTTCCAATTCTATTACTTCTTTTGTTGGAGAATCTGGTTCGGGAAAATCAACTGTTGCATCTCTTCTTCTCGGTATAAACAAAAGAGATTCCGGAAAGATAACGTATGAAGATACCGAGCTTTTCGACATTAAAGAATCTGATTTAATGAAAAATGTGACGATGGTTTCAGCTAACAGTTATATTTTTAAAGGCAGTCTGAGAGATAATCTTTCTATGGGAGATGTAGATGTATCAGACAATGATATGTTTAATATACTGAAAAAAGTAAATCTCTATGATTTTTTCGAATCTGAAAACTCATTGGACACAAAAATTAACGAAGCGGGCTCAAATCTATCAGGTGGACAAAGACAGAGATTAGCAATTGCAAGAGCCATACTAAAAGATAGCAAAGTATATATTTTTGATGAGGCGACATCTAACATAGACTTGGAAAGCGAAGAAATAATAATGAATCTGATAAATGAAATTTCAAAAGACAAAATTGTTGTGTTGATTTCTCACAGACTTGCAAATGTTACTTCATCAGAAAAAATTTACGTTTTGAAAAACGGAAATATTATAGAGCAAGGTTGCCATAAGCAATTAATCTCGAATGATGGTTTGTATAAAAAGATGTTCACAGAGCAATATAAATTAGAAAATCTAGGAGAAATATAATATGAGAAGAAGTGGATTTAATATTATGATGAAATTGATAACTCTTGTAAAACCGCTAATAGGGTTTATGTTTCTGGCAATAATAGCAGGAGTTATTGGGAATTTGGCTGCAATTTTTATCCCTGCATATTCTTCTTATGTAATAGCGAATATTGTATCAAGAGCAGTTCAAATTAATTTGAATATGAGCTTCATATTGTTGTTAGTGCTGGCGATTTCACGAGGGTTTTTGAGATATGCAGAGCAGTTGTGCAACCACTTTATCGCTTTTAAGCTTCTAGCTATAATAAGAAATAAAGTTTTTAGAGCGCTTAGGAGACTTGCGCCAGCAAAGCTAGAAGGAAAAGAAAAGGGAAATCTTATTTCTCTTATTACAAGCGACATAGAACTTCTTGAAGTTTTTTATGCACACACTATATCGCCAATTTTTATAGCTTTTATCACAAGCGTTATAATTGTTTCGATTTTATTCGCATACAGTGTTAAGGCTGCGATTTTTGCGATGATTTCATATTTAATTGTTGGGCTATTTCTACCTCTTTTTTCTTCAAAAAGTGGCAAGAAGGAAGGGTTGGAATTGAGAAATGAATTTGCAGATTTAAATTCATATCTTTTGGATTCTTTGAGAGGAATGAAGGAAGTGATACAATACTCTTATGGAGAAAAAAGACTCGACTACATTGATGAAACGACTGTTAACCTCAATAGAAAACAAGAACGCATAAAAGTTTTTGAAGCACAAAATAGGGGTTTTACGACATCGATTGTTGCACTTCTTGGTCTTATTATGTTTGTAATTATGAAAAACGAAATGGTAGCTATCTTTGATATAAATAAATTAATTGTAGTAACAGTTATTTTTATGTCGAGTTTTGGGCCGGTGATAGCTCTTTCAAGTCTGTCGGCAAATCTTAGAAGCACTTTTGCCAGTGGAGATAGAGTGCTAAACATACTTGAAGAAAAACCTCAAGTTCTTGAAGTTTACGACCAAAATAAAACGTATTTTAGTGATTTGAAAATTGAGGACATAACTTTTAGCTATAATGATGAGATTATTTTGAATGATTTCAACCTCAGTTTAGAAAATGGCGAAAAATTAGCGATTTTTGGGAAAAGCGGCTCTGGAAAATCGACTCTTTTGAAACTTATAATGAGGTTTTGGGATGTCGACAAAGGCAAGATTAAAATATCGGACAGAAACATCAAACAAGTCAACACAAAAGATTTGCGCGATATAGAAAATTATATGACCCAAGAGACGTATCTTTTTCAAGGTAGCATACTAGAAAATATTAAGATAGCAAAAAAAGATGCGAGTTTGAATGAGGTGATAGAGGCTTGCAAGAAAGCATCGATTCATGATTTTATTTGCTCGCTTAAAGATGGATATGAGACAAATGTCGGAGAACTCGGAGAAAAATTGTCCAGTGGTGAAAAGCAGAGAATTGGTCTAGCAAGGGTTTTTTTACACGATGCGCCATTATATATCTTAGATGAGCCAACTAGTAATTTAGATGCGTTGAATGAGGGCATTATTTTAAATGCGATTTCGAAAGAAGAAAACAAATCTATGTTAATAGTGTCTCACAGGAAATCTGCGTTGAATATCGCTGATAAGACTATTGAGATAAAGACAAAAAGAAATTCGTAAAGATTTGATTGAGTAGATGGAAAATTCTTACGAGCGATTTTATCACGAGTGATTTGAAAAAATGAACAGGAACGGATAATGAAAATAATAATTTCTCCAGCTAAAACATTTAAAATTAAGAAAATGAAATTGAGCAACAAAGATTTGCTATTTGAGAAAAAGACAGGAAAATTAGTGTCTATGTTAAAAGGCAAAACGCTTGAAGAACTAAGAAATACTTGGAAGTGCTCTGAAAACATAGCAAATGAAGGTTTTGAATTATACGATAAATTTGAGTTATCACCAAAAGGTTGTGCAATAGCAAGTTTTTGTGGACTTCAGTATCAGTATATGGATATAGAGTCTTTTAATCGGGACGATATTGATTTTCTTGAAGAACATTTGAGAATAATGTCGGGGCTTTACGGGATATTGAGGCCGTTGGATGAGATTTCCAAATACAGATTGGATTTTGAAGACAAGTTTATCAATATGTATGAATATTGGGAAAAAGAAATAAAAGACCATTTTAAAGGAGAAGATATAATTGATTTGGCATCAAAAGAGTATGGAGAAAATATCTATAAATATTTTGATAAAATCCCTTTGAAAATTGATTTTAAAGAAGAAGTATGTTCAAACGGGAGCGTTAAGCTAAAAACGAAAGCCACTTCGTCAAAAATTTTACGAGGAAGAATGGTGAATTTTATAGCGAAAAATAAAGTTAGAGACACTGAAAAATTAAAAGAATTTTCTTGTGATGGTTATTTTTATTCTCAGAAGCAATCAAAAAATAACAGGTTTGTATTTGTGAAATCATTGAAATAAAAAAACAGGGTAGAATCTTTGCTATAATTATTCTACTCTGTTTATTTTTTTATTTTTTTTATTTTTGTTTTGTATTTATTTCTGTAATCATTTGGAGTTACTTTGACTACTCTTCTAAAAGCTTGGTCAAAATAAGATTGGGAATTAAATCCACATAATTTGGAAATGTCGCTTATTGGTTTGTTCGAAGTCTTCAAAAGTAGCTTTGCAGAATCCATTCTTCTTTTAAGCAAAAATTGCATTGGCGTTTTCCCGTAGTGATTTTTAAATTCGTGAATGAGATGTGATTTTGAGACCATAAATTTTTCTGAAATTGAGTCTAATGTTATTTCTTGATTAAAATTTTCATAGATATAATTTTCAACATTTTTAGTAAAAGAGTCTTGAGCTGGGTCATCCATTGTAAATTTCAAATCCCCACGTCGTTGGACTTCTGTTATAAGTATACTTACCAAACACGAGCAAACTCTTTGATATCTGAACCTCTTGTACTTCGCTTCATCCAAAATTTTGTTGATATAGTGCAAAATTACCATTTCTCTGTCGTTGATGTGGTTGTGTTTTATGCTGAGAACTGCCTTGTCTTTTTGCTCCGTATCAAATGAAACTTCAGATATTGCAAGCGTGTAAAATTCAAATGATTCAGACTTCGAAATCTCTTTTATAGTACTTTCTTGATACACAATCAAAAAATCAAATGGTTGTATATAAATCTTTTCTCCGTTTACTTCAAATGTTCCGCTTCCCTTTAAACAGTAATATAGGTGATGAAAAGGAAGGATTCCGCGTTCAATTTGTTCATTCATTTCGAGAGTGGTCTTGGAAATGTATAACAATTTGATGTACAAATCATCTCTCGGTTCTATTTTGTAAAACTCGCTATTCATTTTCTTTATCCAAACAATCCTTGCATATTCCGTTGAGCATCACGTTTGTAGAGTCAATTTTGAATCCACTCAAGTCACTCGATTCTATGTAATCCTCTATAGAAAAATTGTAGATTTTACCACATTTATCACATCTAAAATGTCCATGAGTTTTTGTTGTAATATCGTAGTGCAATTCGATATTGTCGATATTAACTTCCGAAACAATTCCTCTTTGTACAAAAATCTTGACTGTGTTGTAAACAGTAGTTCTTGATAGTGTAGACATTTTTGGCGACAAAAATCTGTAAATGTCGTCAACGGTTGGATGTATTTGATGATTTTCCAAATAATCTAGTATTACTATTCTCTGATATGTAGGTTTTATTCCATTTTTTACTAATTTATTCTTTAAATAATTTTCCTGTCTTTCCATAATAAAATCCTTTCAAATATCGATATTTATTATATCAGCTTAGAGTATAAATCGTCAAACTACTTGAAATTAATTTCAGTTCAATGTAGAATATATAAGAAAAAAATTCAGGAGGATTTATGAAAAAAATTATTGGAGTAGATGAAAAAGTATCTCCTAAGTTGTTGCTTCCACTTAGTATCCAACATACCTTTGCGATGTTCGGCGCTAGTGTTTTAGTACCAATTGTTTTGGGGATTAATCCTAGTATTGTTTTATTGATGAATGGTATAGGAACGTTGTTGTTTATTTTGATTACACAAAAAAAAGCACCTGCTTATTTGGGAAGTAGTTTCGCTTTTTTAGGACCTGCTACAATTATAATTGGGCAATCGGGATTTAGATATGCTCAAGGAGCTTTCGTTGCGATAGGACTTATTGGTTGCATTCTCGCATACATAATTTATAAATTCGGAACGGATTGGATTGATGTGGTTTTGCCGCCGGCTGCTATGGGAAGTGTAGTAAGTTTGATTGGATTCGAACTCGCACAAGCCACAGTGTCTGGAGGGAAAATTGGTGCGAATATAATGACTAATACAAGAACTACAAAAGACCTTATTGTTTTCTTGGTTACATTGTCAGTTGCCATACTGGGTTCTGTATTGTTCAAAAAATTCTTGGCTACAATTCCAATTTTAATCGCAATCATAACAGGATATATTGTAAGTGTTGCTTTAAAAATGGTAGATTTCACACCGGTTATGCAAGCATCACTATTCACAATACCTAAATTTCAATTTCCAATTTTTGACATCAAATCAATTGTTACGATGTTGCCTGTAATCTTGGTAATAACAAGTGAACACATTTCACACCAAGTTGTAACCAGCAACATTATCGGAAGAGATTTGTTAAAAGAACCTGGACTACACAGATCTATTTTTGCTGACAATTTTTCGACGGCTTTGTCAGGATTGATAGGTGGTGTTCCTACAACAACTTACGGAGAAAATATCGGAGTAATGGCAATTACAAAAGTTTATTCAGTGTATGTAATTGCGGGAGCTGCGTGTATATCTATTTTAATGGCATTCATTGGACCATTATCAGCACTTATTTCATCAATTCCAGGAAACGTAATCGGCGGGGTAACATTCCTGCTTTACGGAATGATTGGCACAAGTGGAATCAGATTATTGGTAGACCAAAAAGTAGATTACTCACAATCCAAAAATTTAATATTAACTTCTGTAATATTCGTAACAGGACTTTCAGGATTGAAGATAAACTTCTTGGGAGTATCATTATCAGGAATGGTTTTGGCATCAGTCGTTGCAGTGGTTTTGAGCTTATTATTCTATGTATTTGATAGAATGGGAATAATGAACGATTAGTAAATAAAATTAGTGGACTTCTATTAGTTCACTAATTTTTTATTGCAAAAATAGCAAAAGTATCATTTTAACTTTAGTTTATGTATAATTTTAGTATGAAGGTTTTAATTATAGAAGACGATAAAATAATTTCAAATTCGCTAAAAAAATATTTAGAAAATTGGGAATACGAAGTGTTCACAAATTCTGGAATAGATATTATGGAGGATGTCAAAAACATAAAGCCAGATATAATATTGATGGATATTATACTTCCTAGTTTTAATGGATATTTTTGGTGCGAAAAAATACGAAATACAACAGACATTCCAATAATTTTTATATCCTCAAAATCAGAAGATTTGGATATCATAATGGGAATGCAGATGGGAGCAGATGATTATATCACCAAACCATTTAATTTTGATGTACTAATGGTGAAAATCAACGCCGTTATGAAACGATATTACGGCAATAACATCATCAAAAGTGTTTTGGAATTTAAGTCAGTCGTGCTTTTTGTAAATGAATTCAGATTGGAATTCAACGATGGGAAAACAAATCTTACGAAAACAGAAATGCTAATTTTAAAATCGTTATTCGAAGCTAAAGGTGAAATAGTAACAAGAGAAAAATTGATGGATCAGTGTTGGCAAAATGATTTTTTCATTGATGATAATACATTGGCCGTGAATATCAACAGAATCAGAAAAAAATTAAACAAACTTGGCTTGGATGACTTTTTGTTGACGAAGAAATATTCAGGATACTATTTAAATGACGGAAGTAATCAAAATGAATAAATTAATGTGTTTTTTGAAGAAAAATCTCAATTCGATTTTGTTTTTTATTTCAATAAACGCTATTTATTTTATAGTCTGTTATTTGAACAATGTGGATATAAGAGTGTTTGTCCAGGGATTTGAAATATGTTTGATAGTATTTTTTATTTATTTGGTAATTAAATACTTTGATTTTCAAAAAGAATTATCAAATGATGAGAAAATTAAAGAGTTGGAAATGCGAATTGAAAACATTAGAAATGACTACATTTCATGGCAAAAAGATATCCAAGAATATTTTTCTATGTGGGTGCATCAGATTAAAACCCCAATAACTTGCTTGGAAATTCTGACAGAAGATAATACAGAAATAAAAATGCAACTTAAATCGATCGACAATTACACGAATATGGCTATAAATTATTTGAAGCTTAATTTGCACGAAAAAGACATGGATATAAGTGCTGTAGATGTAGACAATTTACTTAATATGTTGATAAAAAAATACTCGCTTCTGTTCATTAATTCACATATAAGCCTGGATTTTAGAAAAAACGGATTAAAATGTATCACAGATAGCAAATGGCTAAGTGTTTTGTTGGAACAAATTCTCTCCAATGCTATTAAATATTCCGAAAACTCTCAAATCATTTTAGATTCTTTTAGGAAAGATAATTCTGTTGTGATTTTAATAGAAGATCACGGAATAGGGATTCCAGAAGAAGATATCAATAGAATTTTTGATAAAGGATATTCGGGATTTAATGGAAGATTAAAACAAAAATCGAGTGGTTTGGGATTGTATTTGGCAAAATCTATCGCGGATAAACTGGACATTAGATTGAAAGTAGATTCTACTGTAGGTCAAGGTAGTAAATTTTATATAATTGTGAATAACTAATCTTACGATTTTGTAAGATTGAATGATTTTTGTTAGTTTAGATAAATGCTACTTTTTCTAAATTCATTTAACATATAGTTATGGAGGGTGTTATGAATATTTTAGAATTAAACAACATAAGAAAAGTATACAAAACGAAAAATGTAGAAACAGTAGCATTAAAAGATGTGAATTTTTCTGTAGAAAAGAATGAATTTATAGCGATAATGGGAGAATCAGGTTCTGGAAAAACAACTTTACTAAATGTAATATCAACATTAGATAAGCAAACTAACGGCAAGGTAGTATTAAATGGCAAAGATATTTCCGCATTAAAAGAATCGGAAGTTGCAAAATTTAGAAGAGAAAAACTTGGATTTGTATTTCAAGATTTTAATTTATTGGATATTTTCTCGAACAAAGACAATATATTTTTGCCAATGGTACTTTCAGATTATAAGCCAAAAGAAATGGAGAAAAGATTATCTGAAATTCAAGGTTTGTTAGGAATTGAATCTTTTGTGGGCAAATATCCTTATGAGGTTAGTGGTGGACAAAGACAAAGAATTGCGATTGCAAGAGCTTTGATTACAAAACCGGATTTGATATTGGCAGATGAGCCGACAGGTGCATTGGATTCAAAATCATCAGATATGATACTTGATCTATTCACAAAAATTAATAAATTAGGACAAACTATATTGATGGTAACTCACTCTGTGAAAGCAGCTTCGTTTTCTAACAGAGTAATATTTATAAAAGACGGCGTTGTGTTCCATGAAATTTACAAGGGTAATAGCGACAACAAAGAATTTATGGAGAGAATTAATGAATCATTGACTGTTATAAACAATCGAGGTGTAGATAATGAATTCTAAATTATCTACGAAGTTCGCGCTCAAAAACTTAAAAGCTAACAAAATCGTAAATATTCCATATATTTTGTCAACGAGTATTATGGTGGCGATTTTGTTTATTATGATATCTCTATTAGATAACAAATACGTTATGCAAAAAGACCAATTTGGAACGATAATAGTTTTCGGATCAATTATTATTGCGATATTTACATTTGCAATTATTATGTATGCGAATAGATTTTTGGTAAAAAGAAGGTTTCAGGAATTTGGATTATATCGTGTTTTTGGATTGGAGAACAAACACATAAATAGAATATTGTTAAAAGAAAAGTCGATATTTTTTGTGATTATTTCAATCCTAACAATTGTTTTTGGTATCACATTGGGAAAAGTATTGTTCTTAGCCGTAGGGAAATTGATGCGAGAAAATTTCAATGTTATGCAGTTTGGAATTTCAATCAAAGCGGTTATATTAACATTGATTTTTAACTTTGGTATTTGCATTATAACTTATATATTCGATATCGTAAATATAAAATCTGCTACAACTAGGGATTTATTTGCGAAAGGACAAAAATCGGAATCTGAACCAAAAGTCAATGTAATATTTTTCATTCTAGCAATAGTTTTAACAGCAATTGGTTATTACATCGCGTTGACAATCGAAGGAAGCTTGGAAAGTTTGTTGATGTTTTTCGTAGCAAGTCTACTTGTACTATTTGGAACGTACTGTGGATTTGTTGCAGTAACTATTTTTGTACTAAAAATGATGAAGAAAAACAAGAATTTCTTCTACAAATCGAAAAACTTCATCACTGTGTCTGGTATGCTTTACAGAATGAAATCCAATGCAGTAGGGTTAGCTAGTATTGCGATTTTATGCACAGGAGTTGTAGTATCATTGTCGACTACAATGGCTATCTACAACAGTGCAGAAAAAGTTGTGGATTCAACTGTGAACCGAGATTACAAATTGACAGGAACCATTACACCGGATAAGGATTTTTCCCAAAATACCGGAAAAGAAAAGTCCAGATTAAAAAATTTAGTCACAGAAAAAACAAATCCTAAAAATGATTATTATCAAGTTAGTACGATGATATTTGCAAACCTTGAAGGCAATAAATTCTCTAAAATGGGAAAGAATAATACGCATCCAATCTATATTATGATTCAAACATTAGATTCGTTCAATAATAAATTTGGCAAGAAATACACTCTTAACAACGGAGAAATTTTATTAAATTCAAATTACATGAAATATTTGACATCAAATAAGATAACATTGGGAAGTGCTGATTACAAATTCAAAAAAATCAACGAGATAGAAGGAAGAAATATTGGTGTGGATATGTTCTACGTCGTTGTAAAAAACGATGAGGATTTGGTAAGATTTTGCAATGATTTCAGAATGCCTACGGACAATGAAGTGGCAAGTAAACCTTTGGACGTGGAGGTATCTTACTTTTTAGATTCGGACAAAAAACTAGATGGAAAAGAATTTATCTCCAAAGACAGTTCTCTTCAATTTGTATCAAGAAAAGAAACAAAGTCAGCTGTGTACACTATGTTTGGAGCGTTCTTATACATTGGTTTCATCATAAGTTTTGTTTTATTAATTGGAACTTCGATAATAGCTTATTACAAGCATTTGTCAGAAGGAATTGAAGATAGAAAAAACATTCAAACAATGAAAAAAGTCGGACTCTCAAACAAAATGATAAAAAAGACATCATCGCAACAAATTTATTGGATGTTCTTTTTACCGCTTTTTGTGGCAGTAATTCACTCAGCAATAGCATCTAAAATGTTGTATCAATTGTGTGGATTTTTCGGAATAAGAAATATATCTGAATTTGCAATTCCATTTTCTATTTGCGTTGCTATAATAATCGTCGTGTATTTTATAATATTTAAAATAACGAGCAATGTCTACTATAATTTGGTAAGCGAAGAATAAAATTGGAGGAAAATCCAGTTTTTTTTTCGTTATGTGTTTTTAAAAATAATGATTTCGTGATAAAATAGGGGTATCAAATAGAAGGGGTTTAAAAATGAAAGTAGTTAGAACAGAAGATGCGGTAGGTCACATCTTACCACACGATATGACTAGAATTGTAAAAGACGTGGTAAAAGAGAGAGCCTTCAAAAAAGGACACGTCGTTACAGAAGAAGATATTCCTGTTTTGTTGAGCATGGGCAAGGAACATATTTATGTTATGGAATTAGACGATGATGATTTGCACGAGAATGATTGTGCAATTATTTTAAAAGATATTTGCATCAATGAACATATGCACTCATCTGATATAAAAGAAGGCAAGATAGAAATAATATCTGATGTGGATGGGTTTTTGAAAGTCGACAGAGATAGATTATTCAGGTTAAATTCGATTGATGATATTTCAATTGCAACTGTTCTTGGAAATCAACCTGTCAGAAAGGGACAAAAAATCGCTGGAATGAGAATTATTCCGCTTTTCACAAAAGAAAAAGTCATGGACGACGCGAAGAAAATTATGAACGGAGTTCCTATTCTGGAAATCATTCCGTTTGATACAACTAAGAAATGCTCAATTATTACAACGGGCTCTGAAGTTTACAAAGGTCTTATCAAAGACCAATTTGGACCTGTTTTAAAACAAAAAATGAAAGATTACAATTGCGAAGTTGTAAGTCATGTGATTGTCGACGATAATAGCGACAATATTACACGAGAAATCAACAAAGCTTTGGAAAATAAATCCGATATTATTTTGGTTTCTGGTGGAATGAGCGTTGACCCAGATGATATGACACCGAAAGCTATAAAAGATTCAAAGGCAGAAGTGATAACTTATGGCTCACCTGTACTACCGGGTGCGATGTTTATGTTGGCCTACAAAAACAACACTGCAATTATGGGGCTTCCAGGCTGTGTTATGTTCAACAAATCAACGGTATTCGATATAATCTTGCCTTATATTTTTGCAAATATTAAAGTAACGAAAGATATGATTAATAGTTTGGGTTATGGTGGATTTTGTATGCAGTGTGATGACTGTCACTTCCCAAATTGTGAGTATGGAAAGGGATTATGATTGGAAAAGTTTTAAGTAAGAAGAAATTTTATATTTCTGTGTTTATAATTATAACCACTGTGGTTTTTGGGATTTTTATAAGGAAAAAATCTGGACTTATATTTGAACCAGGCATAATGAAATTTGCACAATTTATCACAGATAATTTTTTATTTAATATTTTTAAATTGTTCACTTTGCTTGGAAATTTCAGCACATATATTTTTATTTTGGCGATTTGCCTTGCCTACTCAAAAAAGATAGGCAAAAATTCATTTTTTACGACAACATTTTTGTCTTGTTTGATTGGATTTTTGATTATGAATTTGTACAAGTATAGTTTTTTGAGAATAAGGCCGCAAGAATTTTTCAAGATAACTCAAGGCGGTTACAGTTATGTAAGTGGTCATAGCTTGGTAAGCACGAGCTTTTATTTTACTCTGAGCTATCTTTTAATCAGCATTAAAAACGAAAAATTTATTTATCTGAGAATAATTCCATTTGTCATTGCGTTTAGCAGACTTGTAGTTGGAGTACACTGGCCTACAGATGTGATTTTTGGAATGCTATTGGGCTATGTGTGTTATTTAATCACGATTTATGTCTTTGAAAATCACATTTTTAAAATGAAAAATTTAAATTATGAACTATGATTTGTCGTAGTTCATTTTTTATTGTAAAATTTGGCACTATACATTTGAACTTTATTGGTATAAAATTTAAGTTAAGAAAAAAAGAAAGGAATAAAAATGAACAAATACGATTGGTTTGTAGTAATATTGACATTTGTCCTGTTAATCGTCACTTTTTTTATGGGATTTGTTATTTTGAAAGAACAAGAGACAAATTGGGACAGAAAATTAAAAGAGCATTTTAACGATATGGGACAAAATTCTCTGGTTACTATGATGGCAAAAGTTACTAAATTTGGAAATGTTGAAACACTTATGATGATAAGTATTCCGATTGTTTTTTTTACAGTGAGTCAACATAATTACGTTTCTGCATCTGCAATTATAATGAGCGTGCTCTTGAGCGTGATTTCAGTTCACACACTTAAATTTGTATTTAGAAGAAAAAGACCTAAAATAAACAAAGGAATAAATTATTTTGGTTATTCTTTCCCAAGTGGGCATTCTTGTGTCAGTATGAGCTTTTATTTGACGATAGCTTATGTGCTAAGCTATGGTTACAAATTCTTCTTCGTGACGATGCTACTTGCGATTATTTTTGCATTTATGATAGCTTTATCGAGAGTGGTATTGGGAGTGCATTGGTTCACAGATGTAATCATAGGGATTTTTTTAGGGCTTATATGTGCATATTGGTCTATTTATATGTTTAGAATGAATTATTATTTTACATTTATTTTTGGATAGGAGAGATATTATGAGTATTATTGAAAAATTGAGAAAAGATAAAATGTTAGCGATGAAAAACAAGGATAAGCTAAAATCAGGTGTTATTTCCTTGATAATGAGCAATATTTTATTAGAACAAAAAGAACAAAAGAGGGATTTAACAGAAGAAGAACAATTGGCGTTTGTCAAGAGAGAATTAAAACAAACTATGGATACATTGGAACAAACACCAAAGGATAGAGTAGAAGCCATAGAAGAAACTAAGCAAAAAATCGAAGTAATAAAATTGTACTTGCCAGAACAAATTTCTGAAGATAAATTAAAAGAAATTATAGAAAAATTTATGGAAGAAAATAATCTTGAAAAATCAAACAAATCAAAAGGACAGATTATGAAATTTGTTATGGGAGAATATGGTAAGGTTACTGACGGCAAGACTGTAAACAAAGTTGTATCAGAAATTATAGGTGCGTAGTGGACAAAGAAAAAGTATTGGATTATTTCAGAGATTTCTCCAAGCTCAACAGATGTTCAAAACACGAGGAGAAAATCTCTGAATATCTTGAAAATTTTGCAAAAAAAAATAATTTTAAGTGTAAAAGAGATAAATTTAACAATATTTATATTAAAAGAGAATCAGATGAAAGCTTAAAAGATGTAGGTGGAATAATTCTGCAAGCTCATATGGATATGGTATGCGTTTCTGATGAAAATTATGATTTTGACAAAGGGGTAAAAATCATCGAAGAAGATGGCTTTATGATGGCAGATAAGACTTCTCTTGGTGCTGATGATGGGATTGGACTTGCAATTGCTATGGCAACTTTGACATCGCCTTTGAAGCTTCCACGAATCGAGGTAGTGGTAACTACAAGTGAAGAAGTTGATATGAGTGGTGCATTGAATTTTAATTTTGAATTGGAGGGCAAATACTTCATAAATATTGATTCTGAAAATGATAGAGAGCTTATCGTCGGCAGCAGCGGCGGAGAAAATGTAAACGTAGATATTGAAAAACACTTTACATCTGAAACAAAATCAAACTTCTATTCGATTTCTGTAAAGGGATTGAAGGGCGGCCATTCTGGTATGGAAATAGATAAAAACCACCAGAACGCTATTAAAGTTGTTTTTGAATTTATTGATAAATTAAATGATTTTTATATTTGTGATGTAGAGGCTGGGACAAAGGACAATGCGATTCCGACAAATGCATATGTAATTATATCGACGGATGAAGATGCCGATTCAATCATAGCAAAAGCCGAAGATTTTATATCGAAATTGTCTCTTGAAGATTTTGATAAAAATTTGAAATTAATTGTCGAAAAAACAAAAGCTCAAAAATGTTTGGACCAAAAAACAACTGAGGATTTTGTGGATTTGGTATTAAATTTAAAAACAGGCGTCGTAGCTTACATCGAAGGATTGGACAATGTTGTTCAGACGTCTTCTAATTTGGCAATCGTAAATTCGACTGAAGATAATTTTGAAGTAATTTTATCGACCAGGTCGTCAGACCACGACGAATTGAAAAACTTAAGAGAGGACATAAAAACAGTATCATCAAGATGCGGTTTTAAAGCTTACGATTACAATTATTATCCAACATGGGAATTTAAAAAAAATTCGAAGTTAATGGAGATTGCAAAACAGGCTTACAGGAAAGCAACAAATTCTGAAATAGAAGTAAAAGTTATTCATGCGGGATTAGAATGTGGAGTTTTTTCGGAAAAACACAAACACATTGATTGCATTTCAATAGGACCTACTATTTATGATGTTCACACTACAAAGGAAAGATTGGACGTTAAATCACTTGAAAGATTTATAAATTTCTACGAAGAAATGATAAATATGTTGACTAAATAGTTATGCTGTATTACAATAGTATTACAGAGAAAACAATTTAGGAGGACGTATGAAAAAAAATAAAAAATTCATCGTGGTTTTTTCGATAATTGCGATAATTTGTATAGGAACTTTGGCGTACAGAATTGTAAACACAAACAAAAAATCATCTTCAAAGTACAGTTTGTACACAGTTAGTGAAGACAGCGATTTGGTTTTTAGTGCTATTTCAAAATCTGATGAATCGCAGCAAGTTTTCAACAATCAATCCTATGGCGATGTTGAGAAATTTTATGTTAAGGACGGGCAATCTGTAAAAAAAGGAGATTATTTGGTTAGTTTTGTCAACAAGGAAGTTGGAAAACAAATCGAACAGGCAAAAATGCAACTTGACCAATCAAAAAGCCAAGTTTCTTACGCTTTAGAGGATAGAAACACAGCGTATGAATCTTACAATAAATTGATTGAGCAATACAACAAAAGTTTTTCAGATGAATTGGAAACACAAATAGACCAAATGAAACCTTCGATTAATCAAGCACAAAGAGCCTACAAGCAAGCTATTGACCAAGTTAATATGCAAAAAAAACAGCTTGATGATTTAAGGGATTCTTACAGAAAAACAATCAAAGCGAATGTAGCTGGAACTGTCAAAGTCAATGAAAAAGATGTTAATAACCCAATGAGCCAATCACCCATTATTGAAGTTACAAGCAGTGACAATGTAATTGAAGGTAATATTTCTGAATACGACTACAATAATTTAAAAGTCAATGATAAGGTTGAAATAATTCCTATCAATGGTGCTGAAAAAACTACAGGAATTGTTACGGAGATTTCAAATTCACCTGAATCTTCAATGGGAAGTGTAAATCCGAACCAAATGCAAAACTTCGGAGACTCACAATCGAGCAATTCTTCTAATTTTGTTTTCAAGATTAAAACAGAAAAGCCGGTACACGTTGGTTTCAATGTTCAAGTCAGAAAAAAATCTAAAAATATTATAATAGGCAAAGATGTTGTCAAGGAAGAAAATTCAAAATTTTATGTGTTTGAATATAAAGATTCAAAAGCTGTAAAAAAAGAAGTTCAACTCGAAAAAAATGGTGAATCGTACACAGTTATTTCGGGCTTGAAATCCGGCGACAAGATTATCAACAACGTAGCTGATTTGAAAGACAATCAAGAAATTAAAATAGAAAGTTAAGCCCATGATAGAATTATTTAAAGTAAATAAATTTTACAATTCAGGAGAGAATAAGCTTCACGTTCTCAAAAATGTTGGCTTGACTATTAACAGTGGAGATTTTGTTGCAATAATGGGCGAATCTGGTTCAGGAAAATCTACTCTTATCAATGTATTGGGGTTTTTGGACAAAAATTTTACCGGTACTTATAAATTTGAAGGCGTAGAAATAAGTAAATTTTCAGATAATAAATTATCGGAACTCAGAAATGAAGCTGTAGGATTTATTTTCCAGCAGTTTCAATTGATTCAAAATTATACGATTGTAGAAAATGTTGAATTGCCTCTATTGTATCAGGGTAAATCATACAAATACTCCAGACAAAAAGCATTGGAGGCTCTTGAACTTGTAGGAATAAAAAATCAAGCTGACAAGAAGCCGAAACAACTTTCAGGTGGGCAACAACAGAGAACGGCGATTGCACGTGCAATTGTTCACAATCCAAAATTTATAATAGCTGATGAACCAACTGGAGCGTTGGACTCAGAAACAAGCAGAGAAATCATCCAGTTGTTCAATGAATTGAATAAAAAATTGAAAATAACGATTATAATGGTTACTCACGACAAAAATGTGACTCACAATTGCAACAGGAAATATTTTATGTTAGATGGAGTATTGCAAGAGAGGGACAGCTATGAAGTTTAATGTTTTGTTGAACACTGCCTTCAAAGATATCGTTAAAAATAAAAAAAGGTCTATACTAACAATGCTCGGAATAATAATTGGGATTTCTGCAGTTATTACAATTGTAGCTATCGGTAGAGGATTTCAGTCTTATGTAGTAGATAGTTTGATGGGCGGTCAGGGTAAAGAGTTGAGTGTCGGATTTTATTTTCAGCCGGATAATATGATGGGCTCTGTCGGTGAGAATACTTCTGTTTTTACTGAAAAAAACATAAGAGAAATATCTCAGATGAGTAACGTTATAAAAGTAGAATCTGACCCGGATAAATTTCAAAATAATTTGATGAGTGTGTCAATCACGAAGGAAAAGGGTCAAGTTGAAAATGCTTTTGCAAAGCCGGTTGAAAAAACCGATACGAAAATTTTAAAAGGAAGAGCAATTACTAAACTGGATGGGGATTTGGACAAAAAAGTCGCTGTAATCAGTGAAAAATTGGCGGATGAGGTTTTCAAAGATACCAATCCAATAAATAAAACTCTCACTTACAAAAATGATTATTATGTAATTGTCGGTGTAAAAGAAAATAATTCAGCTGCGAGTTTATTTTCGGTAGGCTCCGATGTAGATTTGCCAAAGGCTACCATTGAATATCGCCAACCAAAAAATAAAAATTCCATCACTATGATTAATGTTGTTTTAAAAAACGGTACTGAGGTAAAGAACAAGGCCAAAGAAATAAAAGAATATCTCGATAAAAATGGCCCGATGAAATCAGCAGGTAGTTATGCTTTTGTTGATATAGCTTCACAAATAGAAGGCATAAGCAAGGTATTGGGCTCGATAACTTTATTTATATCGTTGATTGCTGCTATTTCTCTTTTGATTGCTGGAATTGGAATGATGAATATGATGTACATTTCAGTTGCAGAGAGAATAAAAGAAATAGGAATAAGGAGAGCTATTGGTGCAAAGAAAAAAGAAATTTTGTATCAATTTATGCTAGAAGGAATAATTGTCACAGTCATAGGCGGAATAATTGGATATTTTATTGGTATGATTGCGGCTTTTATCGTTTCAAAATTCTTGCCATTCCCAATAAAATTAGAGTTGTTGCCGGTGTTGATTTCGCTGGGAATATCTTTGGGCATCGGCGTTGTATTCACTTATTCACCAGCGAATGCGGCGGCGAACAAAAATGTAATAGATATTATTTAAAATTCAAAGAGCTTATTATTAATTTGATAGGCTCTTTTTTATTTGCTTTTTAGCGAAAAATAATTTATATTTTTATTGGGTGATAAAATGATTTTGATGATAGACAACTACGATTCGTTTACTTACAACGTCGTGACTTATTTGAAAATTTTAAATGAAGATGTTGTAGTAAAGAAAAACGATGAAATAAATATAGAAGAAATTGTTCGATTAAATCCTGAAATAATTGTTATCTCTCCAGGTCCAAAAACTCCAAAAGAATCTAAAATTAGCTTGGAAATTTTCAAAAAACTGAAAGGCAAATATCCTATTCTCGGAATATGTCTTGGACATCAAGCTTTTGCATTTTCAAATGGAGTTGAAATAGTTAAGGGACCACGACCAATGCATGGCAAAATATCAGAGATTAATCACGATGGTAAAGGGATTTTCAAAAATATTCCCAATCCAGTAAAAATAATGAGATATCATTCCCTAATCGTCGACGATAGTAATTTTGAAAGTGATAAATTCAAAGATATGGTCGTTACATCAAAAACAAAAGATAATATTATAATGGGACTAAGAGATTCTAAAAACAAAATAGAAACTGTTCAGTTTCACCCTGAAAGTGTGGGAACTGATTTTGGATTGAAAATGATTGAAAACTTCTTGGAGGAGGTACGAAATGATTCATTCTAAGAAAATAAAATCAGATATCACTATTTTGGATATTTTGTACAACATAAAAGACAAGAAATTTCCTTTTTTATTGGACAGCGCAAAGGGAAGCTACAATCAAGGCAATAAATCATATATTGGATTCAATCCAGAGATAGTTTTGAAATCCAAGAATAATATGTGTGAAATTACAGGACTTGTCAACAAAAAAATAGAAGATAATCCATTAAATCAACTTAAGATTTTGATGGATGAATACTACTGTGAAGATTGCAATCAATTCGTAGGCGGTGCAGTCGGATTATTGTCATATGATTTTACAAAAAACAATTGTAAAGTTGTTTTGAATTGCGAAAAAAATACGGATGTTTACGATGCTTTTTTCGGAATTTATTTCAAAATTATTGAATTTGACAACAACACGAAAGAATACACTATTTTTTATATGGATGATGTTGATGTTTCTGAATTAGAAGAAGCGTTTATAAAACCTGTCATTGAGGAAAAAGAATACCACACTTGTGAATTGATTAAAACCGTAACCAAGGAGGAATACGCTAAAAGTTTCGATGAAATAAAGACAATGATTGAAAATGGTGACGTTTATGAAGTAAACTTGACTCAGCAATTTATCGTTGACACTACAAAGGATAAGTTCAATATATACAAGAAGCTTAGAAAAGTAAACAAAGCGGATTTTATGGCGTATATGGATTTTGGCGACTATTGTGTACTGTCTTCATCACCAGAAAGATTTTTCGATTGCCAGAACAAAATTGTGCAGGCAAGACCGATTAAAGGAACTATAAGAAGATCTCTCGATGAAAATGAAGATGAAAAATTAAAAGCAGAACTATTGAACAGTCACAAAGATATTTCGGAATTGCTGATGATAGTTGACTTAATGAGAAATGACTTGGCAATGAGTTGTGAGTATGAGACTGTGAAATCAATTAGCAATTATTCACTTGAAACTTACGAAAATGTTCACCATTTGGTAGCGACAATTGTCGGAAAATTAAGAGAAGATGAAGATGTTTTTAGTTTAATCAAAAATATTTTTCCGGGAGGTTCCATCACAGGAGCTCCAAAACTAGCGTCAATTGAAGCTATTGATACAGTTGAAAAATATAACAGAAATGTTTACACAGGTTCTATTGGTTACATTTCCTTTAATCAAAATTGCGATTTTAATATTTTAATAAGAACAATTTTAAAAATAAAAGACCGCTGCTATTTTTCGGGCGGTGGAGCAATAACTTGGGATTCAGAGATGAATAGCGAGTACGAAGAAACTCTTCAAAAATCGAGAAAAGTATACGAGGCCTTGCGATGAACGATGGAATAAAATACGGCAAGGGACTTTTTGAGACGATAAAAGTTGTCGATAAAAAGCCCATTTATCTCGAAGAACATTTAGCCAGATTGGAAAATTCAATGAGATTTCTCGGAATTGATACGCATAATTTGAGGGAAAAAATAAAAGAACAACTCAGTTTAACTGATATGGATGTAGATTGTATTAGAATAATGGTTCTCGATGACAATCAGAAGTTTGATTTGGCAATAACAACCAGAAATACAGACTATTCCGATGAAAAATACAATGATGGATTAAAGCTTAAAATCCTAAAACCACTTAGAGATAAAAACAATCCACTGATTTTTCACAAGACGAACAACTACTTGCTCAATGATTTTCTTCACAAAGAAGCTAAAAAACAAGGCTTTGATGAAGGGGTTTTCTTGAATCAAGACGACAATGTCACAGAAGGAACTTATACAAATATTTTTTTCATAAAGAAAAATGAATTTATAACACCTCCTGTGGAAGATGGCTTGTTGAATGGAATTTACAGAGAAAAACTGATAGAGTTTTTGATTGAAAATGGCTACGAAATAAAAATAGAATCGATTAAAAAATCAGAAATAAAAAATATGGACTGCTGTTTTGTGACAAACTCATTGATGGAAATGCGATTTGTAAAACAAATAGACGATGTTTTCTTCAAAAAAGTGGAACTATTTGACCAGGTTTCAGAAAAAATGATAAGGAGTTAAAATGAAAAGTATATATGATTTTGTAGTAAAAGATATGAATGGTAACGAAGTTAGCTTAGAACAATACAGAGGCAAAGTTTTGTTGATTGTAAACACAGCAACAGGATGTGGATTCACACCTCACTATGAGCCACTTGAAGCTATGTACAAAGAATTTAAAGATAAAGGATTTGAAATTTTGGATTTCCCTTGTAATCAATTTGCAAATCAAGCACCTGAAAGCACAGGGGATATTCACAATTTCTGCACAATGAAGTTTGGCACGGAGTTTACGCAGTTCGACAAAATAGATGTCAACGGCAAAAATGCACAACCTCTATTTGTTTTTCTAGCTAATGAAAAACCTTTTGAAGGTTTTGGCAAAGGGTTGAAAAATATGGCACTAAATCAATTCGCAAAGCTCAACAACAAAAAATTCGGCGAAAAGGCATATATAAAATGGAATTTTACTAAATTTTTAATTGACAGAGAAGGAAATGTAGTAGAAAGATTTGAGCCAACAGTGGATATGAAATTAGTCAGAGATAAAGTTAAAAATATTTTATAAAGCAAAACAACGATTAATTAATTTTTAATTAATCGTTGTTTTTTTAATTGATTTGCGACAATAAATGTTTGACAATTTCATCTGAATCATCCAACTTAATCACAGGATTTGTTCCTTCTTCTTCATTTGTGCTTCCATCTTCATTTATTCCCTGACCGAGAGGGAGTTGAACTAAAAATCCAGTATTTGGAAGTGAGATGTAAGTGTGAACAATATTCAAACCATTCCCCGAAGTTGTCTCGCCAACTGTAGATGCAAATCTAGTGCGATTAGCTATTTGGCATACAAAATCTGCGCTGTTTTTTGTATTTTTGTTTTGCAGAATATAAACATCACGCTCATTTGTATTTGAAGCATTGACCTTCAAATTGAAAGTCGTTATGTATTTTATATCCTTTGAATTATCTTTTATTTTTAAATTTGATGAATAATTTGTAGTCTTGAATGTTATGTTGTTTTTAGCTAAAAGTTTTTTTGAAATAATAGGGTGTGTTTTGTTTGCGACCTTAAAATCAACATTTATACTAGATTTTAATAAAGGCTTAATAACAACATTCAAGGCGTAATCCAAATTTTCCGACTCGTTGTCTCTTAAATCTACAATTATCTTAGATTTCTTCTTGTATTTTTTTAGGATATTTGTAAAAATTTCAGCATCCTTGTCGACATTAACAGAATCAAAATCAGAAATCTTAACATAAATGGCATCCTTGTACTCTTTTACATCTAAAGCCCTGAAATTTTTACTAGGAAAAATATTTTCTAAATTTTGATATCTTTTTGCAGATAAATTATTTATTATTTCATTTTTATTTTCTTGTAATAAAATTTTATTAAAAGTATATTTATCTACAATTTTTACATTTGATTCATATAAATTATCTAAAATATCATTGTACAGACCACACACTTGTTGACTAGTCAAATCCTTCTTGTTGCTTGAGTAAGCTTGCTTGATTTTCGACTTAAAATTTGGCTTTAATGATATGAAATCAATATCATTGTATTTGATTGTCTGGTTTAAATTCATATAAGAACTATCTAACTTGTTGCACAGCACATCAAAATCTCTGAGAGTGTAATTTTGTGGAATGTTTTCACGATAAATAGCCGGCCTTGAATTTATATATTTGAGTACAAATAATAAGAACATTAAAAAGATAATAAAACAAAAAGCAATTCGAATAATTTTATATCTTTTGGCTGTATTTGTATTTTTATGTAGATTTTTCATCTTAAACTCCTTTTTTTATCAGTATAATATAAAAAAAACATATGGTCAATTGAATAAAATAATTATAATTGGGTATATTAGTATCAGAAGAGAAAAAGGGGTTAGTTATGAATAATGTATTGCTTATCAACAGAATAATTCCAAAAATTGACGATGACAGAATTTGCAATATCACATTTGTTATTGCGGATATGCACTTACAAGAAGTGCATGACAAGATTATCAAAATAATAGGCTCATCTGAATACATGGATTTAAACAACACTGAAATAAACTACAATGGGTTTACAACCAATCAAAAAGCTAAGCTAATACCAGAAATTATGAAACAATTGGTTGAAAATAATTTGAGAGTTTATGGAGTGTATGATTTATATTCCTAAAATAAGCTCATTATCATAATAACAACAGTTAAACTAAAAGGAGAATGAAAACTATGAACAGAGAAGAATTATTAAAGAAAATCGATGAACAACTAGTATTTGAATTACAATCAGGATATGAATACAAACAAATGGCTTCTGAATTTAATGAAATGAATTGGGAAGGATTTGAACATTTTATGGAAAAACAAGCTGATGAAGAATATGAACACGCTGAATTTTTCAAACATTGGTTACAACAAATGGGTATAAAAATTATCTACAAAACAATTGAAGGACCAAAAGCAGAATACGACAAAGATGTTTTGAGTATTTTCAAAGCAGCATTAGCTCACGAAAAAGAAGTTACTAGAAGAATAAGAGAATTATTCGATGCAGCACAAGAAATCAAATTCTATGAAGTTTATACTTTATTACAAAAATTTATAGACGAACAAATTGAAGAAGAAGATACTTTCGAAACAATAATTGCAAAAATCGAAAGAACAGAAAACAGCAATGCAGGTCTTGCAATTTTAGACCACGAATTGGGACAAAGACAATAATTTCAGATTTATTAGAAATCGACTCTTATGAGTCGTTTTTTTGTGCACTTAAGTGTGTTGAGCGAACGAAGTGAGCGAAACAAAAAACCA